>NZ_JBBNAH010000279.1:0-11241 GCF_037994325.1 Pseudomonas sp. | reverse complement strand
CATCGAGGTAGATGCGGTCGGTTTCGCCGGTAAAGGTCACGTCACCCTGCTGCCGGCGCAGTTCCCAGTTTTCCAGGGTTTCGATGTAGTGCGCACGGTCCAGGCCTTCGATGCGCGCCTGGTGGATATCGCTGACGGCAAAGTAGGTGTGCAGCGCCTGGCTCAGGGCCAGCGGCTGGTCACTGCCGTTGTGGCTGGTGAGGGTCAGTGTCAGGTGCTCGGCCAGGTCGACGGTGTAACTGAGCTCAATGTCCTTGGGCAGATTGGGCAAGGTGTCGGCGCTGGGAACAAGGGTGAAGGTCAGGCTGACGGCGTCGTCTTGTTGGTCGATGCCTTGCAACTGCCAGTCCAGACCGCGCACCGGACCGTGGGCGGGTGCCGGGGCGCCGGCGTGCAGTTGCTGAATATCTCGCGGGTTGCGCGCCAGGTCGCCAAACCAGGGCCAGCACACCGGCACACCGCCGCGTACCGATTGGCCTTTTTTATAGGCCGCTTCGTCGCTAAGCCAGATGATCGGCTGCTGGCCGTGCTGTTGATAACGCAGCACTTGCGCGCCTTGCTGTGCCACCAGTAACTCCGCCGTGGCGGTGCGCACGCGCCAGCAGACCAGTTCATCCAGCTCGATATGTTCGACGTGAGGGGCGGTTTGCGGCATGGGGGTGACACTCCGATTTTCAGGCGAGAACAACTCAATCGGGTTCGGTTTAGCGCCGTGGCACCGGCCGAGTGCGGCCACTGCCATCAATGGCGACAAACACAAACACTGCTTCGGTCACTTTGCGCCATTCGCTGGAGAGCGGGTCGTCGCTCCACACTTCCACCAGCATCTGGATTGAGCTGCGGCCGATTTCCAGGGTTTGGCTATAGAAGGAAAGCTGCGCGCCAACGGCAACCGGCACCAGAAAGGCCATGCGGTCGATGGCTACGGTGGACACCCGCCCGCCAGCAACTTTGCTGGCCATCGCGGTGCCGGCCAGGTCCATCTGCGAGACCAGCCAGCCGCCGTAAATATCGCCAAAGCCGTTGGTTTCGCGCGGTAGCGCGGTAATTTGCAATGCCAAGTCGCCTTGTGGCGTTGGGTCTTCTTGTTCGAGTTCAATCATGCGTTGGTGCCTCTTACCCGTCACTCTTATTGGAGGTGGCCAGTCTCGGGCTTGACTGCTCACTCGGCTAACAGGCCGCAAGTTGGGTTCGCAGAAGACCCGGCCGCTCTAGCTTGGGGTGATTACCAGGCTGGACGCAGACAGGCGGCAGTATATCGGGGGTTTTGCCCTAGCACGACTACGCAGTCTTAGATTTGACCGGGAACGTGTCATTGCTGTGTCGTTTCGTCGCAATTTGCTATCGTGCGCGCCTGCCGCGCGGGGCTTGCGCCCGCTGTGGCTGCGCTTTTAGCCGATGAGAAGCCTATTTTTTATGTCCACCGCCGACTTGCCCGCCACGCCACCTAGCCGTCCGCTGACCCGCAGCGATTACAAAACCCTGTCGTTGTCCGCCTTGGGCGGTGCGCTGGAGTTTTATGACTTTATTATTTTTGTGTTCTTCGCTGCGGTGGTCGGCAAGTTGTTTTTCCCGGCAGAAATGCCCGATTGGCTGCGCCAGATGCAAACCTTCGGCATCTTCGCCGCCGGTTATCTAGCCCGGCCTTTGGGCGGCATCGTGATGGCCCATTTCGGTGATCTGCTGGGCCGCAAGAAGATGTTCACCCTGAGCATATTTATGATGGCCGTGCCCACGTTGCTGATGGGTTTGCTGCCGACCTACGCGCAAATCGGTATGTGGGCGCCCATTGCCCTGCTGGTGCTGCGGGTGATTCAGGGCGCCGCCATTGGTGGTGAAGTGCCCGGCGCCTGGGTGTTTGTGGCCGAGCATGTGCCGGCGCGGCATGTTGGTTACGCCTGCGGCACCCTGACGTCGGGGCTCACTGCCGGCATTTTGCTCGGCTCGTTGGTCGCGACTTTATTTAATAGCGTGTTCACCCCGGAAGAATTGCTGGCCTACGGCTGGCGCGGGCCGTTCCTGCTCGGTGGGGTGTTTGGCTTGTTCTCGGTGTACCTGCGCCGCTGGCTGCACGAAACCCCGGTGTTTGCCGAATTGCAGCAGCGTAAAGCGCTGGCCGAGGAAGTACCGCTTAAGGCGGTGGTACGCGATCATCGTGGCGCCATCCTGTTGTCGATGCTGCTCACCTGGGTGCTGTCAGCCGGGATTATTGTGGTCATTCTGATGACCCCAACCCTGCTGCAAACGGTCTACCACTTCAACGCAGCCACGGCGTTGCAGGCCAATAGCCTGGCCATTGTGTTCCTGAGTTTGGGTTGCATCGGCGCTGGCGCCCTGGCCGACCGTTTTGGCGCGGGCAAGGTGTTTATCGTCGGCAGCTTGTTGTTGCTGGCCAGTTCCTGGACCTTTTACACGAGCATCAGCACCCACCCCGAATGGTTGTTCCCGCTCTACGCGCTGACAGGCTTGTTCGTGGGCACGATAGGCGCGGTGCCGTTTGTGATGGTTAATGCCTTCCCGCCAGCGGTGCGCTTTTCCGGGTTGTCGTTTTCCTACAACCTGGCCTACGCAATCTTTGGCGGGCTGACACCGATGATGGTCACCCTACTGCTCAAGACCGACCCCCTAGGGCCGGCCTATTACGTGGCAGCGTTGTGCGGCCTGGGCTTGTGCGTCGGCCTGTACCTGCTTACTTCGAAGCGCTGATCCGCCAAATCTTATTGCCGACATCGTCGGTCACCAGCAGGGCGCCCTGGCTGTCGTTGGCGACATCCACGGGGCGGCCTTGCGCTTCGCCCTCAGCGTTAAGGAAGCCGGTGAGCACGTCTTCTGGCATGCCGTCGGGTTTACCACCTTTGAACGGCACAAAAATCACCTTGTAGCCGGCGCGTGGGTCGCGGTTCCAGGAACCGTGCTGGGCCACGAATAAACCGTCCTTACGCTCCGGCAACGCGCTTTTCTCACCAAAGACGATACCCAGCGACGCGGTATGCGCGCCCAAGGCATAGTCCGGCACCAACGCTTTGGCCACCAGTTCGGGGTTCTGCGGTTTTACCCGCTCGTCCACATGCTGGCCGTAGTAGCTGTAGGGCCAGCCATAAAAGCCGCCTTCTTTAACCGAGGTGATGTAGTCCGGCACCAAGTCGTTGCCGATTTCGTCACGCTCGTTGACCGCCGTCCATAACGCGCCGGTGCTGGGTTCCCAAGCCAGGCCGTTGGGGTTGCGCAGGCCGGTGGCGAACAGGTGTTTATCGCCACTGATGGGGTTGAGCTCCCAAATCGCCGCGCGGCCTTCTTCTATATCCAGGCCGTTTTCCCCGACGTTGCTGTTGGAGCCGACCGTGACGTAGAGCTTTTTGCCATCGGGGCTGGCGATCAGGTTTTTCGTCCAGTGATGGTTCAGGCCGGCGGGCAGGGCCGTGACCTTGGCAGGCACCGCGCTGATTTCGGTTTGCCCTTCTATATAAGGCACACGCACCACGGCGTCGGCGTTGGCGATAAATAGGTCGTTGCCGATCAGGGCCATGCCGAACGGCGAGTGCAGGTCTTTAAGGAAGGTGGTGTGTACTTCGGCGATGCCATCGTGGTCGGCGTCGCGTAGCAGGCTGATGCGATCGGCGCTGGGCACGGTGGCGCCGGCTTTGGTCATGATTTTGTTGGCAATCCAATCCTTGATCTTGAAGTCGGTATCGTCGGCGGGCGCCGGTGCATTGGTTTCTGCCACCAGCACATCGCCGTTAGGCAGTACGTAGAGCCAGCGCGGATGGTCGAGGCCTTCGGCAAACAGATTTACCTTGGTGCCCGGCGCCGCCACCGGCAACGCACCCACCGGCCAACCTACGGCCTTAGCGACATTTACCGTTGGCAGCAAGCCAGAGTCGGGCGCTGGCAGGGTCGGGTTCGGGCCATAGCTTTTTAGCGCATCGGCCGGCGGGGTTTGCGCGCAGCTTATGCAGGCGACAGCGAGAAGGGACAACGGCAGTAAGCGAACCAAGTGCATGGGGCAGTCTCCGGGGCGATCCAAGGTGGCTCAGTAAGTGACAGCGTAGTGATGGGGTTGTTATGAAAACCTGCCCACCTAACGGGATGATGGCCTTTCATCTAATTGTCATATTCAAGACATAGAGTCGTCACACGGCCTACAGATACTTGGCCCCGTTCCAACACAACCCTATCCTGCTAGGAGCAAGGCATGAAACTTAAGCGTTTGATGGCGGCCCTGACTTTTGTCGCCGCTGGCGTCGCCACCGCAAGCGCGGTTGCCGCTGTTGACCCGTCGATTCCGTCTTACACCAAGACCACCGGCGTATCCGGCAACTTGTCCAGCGTTGGCTCTGACACCCTCGCTAACCTGATGACCTTGTGGGCTGAGGAATACAAGCGCCTCTACCCTAACGTGAACATCCAGATTCAGGCCGCTGGTTCTTCCACCGCGCCACCCGCTCTGACCGAAGGCACCGCCAACCTCGGCCCAATGAGCCGCAAGATGAAAGACGTTGAGCTGCAAGCCTTCGAAAGCAAGTACGGCTACAAGCCGACTGCCGTTCCAGTTGCTGTCGATGCCTTGGCCGTATTCGTGCACAAAGATAACCCGATCAAAGGCCTGACCATGGCCCAGGTTGACGCCATCTTCTCCGCCACCCGCCTGTGCGGTGGCACCAAAGACGTGAAAACCTGGGGCGACCTGGGCATCACCGGCGACCTGGCAAACAAGCCAGTGCAACTGTTTGGCCGTAACTCGGTGTCCGGCACCTACGGCTACTTCAAAGAAGAAGCCCTGTGCAAAGGCGACTTCAAAGCCAACGTCAACGAGCAGCCTGGCTCCGCGTCGGTGGTGCAGTCCATCAGCTCCTCGCTGAACGGCATTGGTTACTCGGGTATCGGCTACAAAACCGCTAGCGTTCGCACCGTTGCCCTGGCTAAGAAAGAAGGCGGCGAGTTTGTTGAAGACAACGAAGAGAACGCCCTGAACGGCAAGTACCCGCTGTCGCGCTTCCTGTTCGTATACGTGAACAAGGCGCCGAACAAGCCGCTGGCCCCGCTGGAAGCTGAGTTTGTGAAGCTGGTTCTGTCGCAACAAGGTCAGCAAGTTGTCGTGAAAGACGGCTATATCCCGCTGCCTGCCAAGGTTGCTGAGAAAGCCCTGAAAGACCTGGGTCTGTAAGACCCGGCGGAGCGGTTCGCGCCGTTCCGCTGCTACTACAAAGCGCCGTCGGGTGATCCCTGGCGGCGATTTCGCAAGCCTGCTGTACCCATGAACGTGGTTTCATCGGTCAGTGGGTTTTTTGCGTCACTGCTTTGTCATGTTTCTGTCATACAGAGCCGCTAGGGTGTGCGCATGAACGATCTGGCCAATTCCCCCATGACTGCGAATTCCTCCTCCGGACGCATTGATTTCAATACGCCCGAGCTACAACGCAAGCGCCGCATCCGTGCGCTTAAAGACCATTTGGCGCGCTGGTACGTAATGATCGGCGGCCTTTCTGTGCTTGGCGCTATTACGCTGATCTTCTTCTATCTGGGCTACGTGGTGTTCCCCTTGTTTCAGGGCGCCGAGCTGACCGAGAAGAAGGTGCAAAGCCCGGCATGGCTGCAACAAGACGCTGGCAAACCGCTGCTGCTCGCCATTGAAGAGCAGAACCAGGTGGCCATGCGCGTTTCCGACAAGGGCGAAGTAATCTTCTTCACGACCAAGTCGGGCGATGAACTCAAACGCTTTCCCCTGACCTTGCCCGCCGGCGCCACCGTAGCCTCCATTGGCCAGGCTCAGGCCGGCAATAACCTGGTGGTGTTGGGGCTGTCTAACGGTCAGGCGCTGGTGTTTAAACACACCTACGTAGTGACCTACCCGGACAACCACAAAACCATCACCCCGCAACTTGATTACCCCTACGGCGAAGCGCCGCTGAGCATCGACCCGCAAGGGCGTGCGCTTGAGCACGTTAGCCTCAGCGCCAATGACGAAACCCTATTGTTGGGCGCTTCCAGTGGCAGCGAACTGCTGATGCTGTCGCTGACCAGCGAAGAAAACATGATGACCGGCGAAACCACGCTGACGCAGGACCGTGTGGTCTTGCCACAGATCGCCGACCCGATCAAAGCGCTGTATATCGACCCGCGTCAGCAGTGGCTGTACGTGCTTAACGGGCGTGCCCAGGCCGACGTATTTAACCTGCGTGATCGCACCCTTAACGGCCGCTACAAACTGCTGGAAGACGCCGACGCCGAAGTGACCGCCAGCACCCAGTTGCTCGGTGGCATCTCGTTGATGATCGGTAACTCCAAAGGTGGCATCAGCCAGTGGTTTATGGCCCGCGACCCGGATGGTTCGTCGCGCCTCAAGCACATCCGCGACTTCCAACAAGGCACCGCGGCCATTGTGCAGATCAACCCGGAAGAACGCCGTAAAGGCTTCGTTGCCCTGGATGCGGCCGGTGAGCTGGGCGTTTACCACAGCACCGCCGAGCGCACCTTGCTGGTGGAAAAAATTGTCGACGGCAAAGGCGCGCTGGCTATGTCGCCACGGGCCAACCGCTTGCTGGTGGAAGCGGGCACCGAGCTGCACCCGCTGACCCTGAAAAACCCGCACCCGGAAGTGAGCTTTAGCGCGCTGTGGGGCAAGGTCTGGTACGAGAGCTACGACGAGCCTAAGTACATCTGGCAATCGACCGCCGCCAACACCGAGTTCGAACCCAAGCTGAGCCTGGCGCCGCTGACCTTCGGTACCTTGAAAGCCGCGTTCTACGCCATGCTTCTGGCCGCGCCGCTGGCCGTGGCTGCTGCCATCTACACCGCTTACTTTATGGCGCCGCGTATGCGCCGCAAAGTAAAGCCGGTGATCGAATTGATGGAAGCACTGCCGACGGTGATTCTCGGCTTCTTTGCCGGCCTGTTCCTGGCGCCGTATGTGGAAGGCCACCTGCCGGGTATTTTCAGCCTGCTGATTCTCACGCCGCTGGGCATCTTGCTCGCCGGTTGGGGCTTTAGCCGCTTGCCTGAGTCGATCCGCCTGCGCGTTCCCGAAGGTTGGGAGTCGCTGACCCTGATCCCGGTGATCCTGCTGGTTGGCGCCGTGGCGCTGGGCATGAGCCCGTATATGGAAAACTGGTTCTTTGGCGGCGATATGCGCCTGTGGATCTCCCACGACCTGGGCATCACCTACGACCAGCGCAACGCCCTGATCGTCGGCCTGGCCATGGGTTTTGCGGTGATCCCGAACATCTTCTCCATCGCCGAAGACGCCGTGTTCAGCGTGCCGCGCAGCCTGACCCTGGGCTCGCTGGCACTCGGTGCTACCACCTGGCAAACCATGACCCGCGTGGTCATCCTCACCGCCAGCCCGGGCATCTTCTCGGCACTGATGATCGGCATGGGCCGTGCGGTGGGTGAAACCATGATCGTGCTGATGGCCACCGGTAACACCCCGGTCATGGAAATGAACCTGTTCGAAGGCCTGCGCACCCTGGCGGCCAACGTCGCGGTGGAAATGCCGGAATCGGAAGTCGGCGGCAGCCACTACCGCGTGCTGTTCCTCTCGGCACTGGTACTGCTGCTGTTCACCTTCATCATGAACACCTTGGCCGAACTGATTCGTCAGCGTCTGCGCAAGAAATATGCAGCGCTCTAAAGGATGAACGCCGTGAAGAAGAATTCCCTCAACGCATGGTTCAAAAGCGGCTCGCCAGGCATCTGGATGAGCGGCGGCGCGGTCTCCATCGCCGTGATCATGACCATCGGTTTGCTCCTGGTAATTGCCGTGCGCGGTCTGGGCCACTTCTGGCCAGCCGACCTGCTGCAAGCCACCTACTCCATACCCGGGCAGCCTAGCCACCTGGTTATCGGCGAAGTGGTGCAGGCCGAAGAAGTGCCGCTGGCGCGCTTAAAAGGTGCCGGCTTGCCGGTGCCAGACAACGGCCCGGAGTTTATGACCCGCGAACTGCTCAAGGTCGGTAACCGTGATATCTACGGCAGCGACTTCACCTGGCTGGTCGGCGACTGGCTGGTTGAGCAGAAAAAACCGGTGGAGCTGATGACCCTGGTGCGCCGTGAATGGGGCAACTTCTACGGCACCCTGGTCAGCGTAAAAGAAAGCGGCAAAGTGATTGCTGAAGGTGAAGCCGGCTGGCCAACCCTGCAAGAGCGCATCGTCCGTGTTGAAGGCCTGGCCGCGCAATTGTCCAAGCTGGAAAAGAAAGACATCGGCGCGATCAACCACGACCTCGAACGCCTGCGCCTGAAAACCCGCAAGCTGGAACTGGAAAAAACCCTCACCGCCGAAGCCCAAGCCGACATCGACGCCGAGCGCGCCGAGTTGGACGCCAAGTACAAAGGTTTGGAAGGCCAACTGCTGGAGCTGCACCAAGCGGTCGACCGCGACAGCGTGGTGGTGCGTGAAGCTGACGGCAAAGAGATCGAAATCAGCCTGGGCAAAATCGTCCACGCCTACCAGCCCAACGGCATGAGTGTGTTCACCAAGTTGCGCATGTACTTCGCTAACTTGTGGGAATTCCTCTCCGACGACCCCCGTGAAGCGAACACCGAAGGCGGTATCTTCCCGGCCATTTTCGGCACCGTGATGATGACCCTGATCATGGCCATGATCGTTACCCCGTTCGGCGTGCTGGCCGCGGTGTACCTGCGTGAATACGCCAAGCAGGGCCCGCTGACCCGCATCATCCGCATTGCGGTAAACAACCTCGCCGGTGTGCCAGCGATTGTCTACGGCGTGTTTGGTCTGGGCTTCTTTGTTTACGTGCTGGGCGGCTCCATCGACCGCCTGTTCTTCGCCGAAGCGCTGCCGGCGCCGACCTTTGGCACGCCGGGCCTGATGTGGGCCTCGCTGACCCTGGCGATTCTGGCCGTACCGGTAGTGATCGTGGCCACCGAAGAAGGCCTGGCGCGCATCCCTCGCGCCGTGCGTGAAGGCTCCCTGGCCCTCGGCGCCACCAAGGCAGAAACCTTGTGGAAAGTCGTGCTGCCAATGGCCAGCCCGGCGATGATGACCGGCATGATCCTCGCTGTGGCCCGCGCCGCAGGCGAAGTGGCGCCGCTGATGCTGGTAGGTGTGGTGAAACTGGCGCCGTCGCTGCCAGTGGACGGCAACTACCCGTACCTGCACCTGGACCAGAAGATCATGCACCTGGGCTTCCACATCTACGACGTCGGCTTCCAGAGCCCCAACGTCGAAGCAGCCCGCCCGCTGGTATACGCCACCGCGCTGTTGCTGGTGATGGTGATTGCCGGCTTGAACCTGTCGGCGGTGGCTATTCGTAACCACCTGCGCGAGAAGTACAAAGCGCTGGATCACTAAGCTGTAACCCGAACTTATCGCTGGCGGCACCTGCGGCCAGCCAAACGTACACAACGCATTGAGGTCTCTCCATGCAGCATGAAAGCCAGCCACACGGCATGAACATTTCTGCCCTTGGCCGTGAAAAACAGAACCTGACCCTGGCCAACGAGCCGGTGACCCTGGAAGTGCCCGGCCTGAGCCTGTTCTACGGCGACAAGCAGGCGCTCTACGACGTCAAAATGAATATCCCCAAGCAGCGCGTGACCGCCTTTATCGGCCCGTCCGGCTGCGGCAAGTCGACCTTGCTGCGCTGCTTTAACCGCATGAACGACCTGGTGGACGGCTGCCGCGTTGAAGGTGAAATCAACCTCGACGGCACCAACATCTACCGCAAAGGCGAAGATGTCGCCGAGCTGCGTCGTCGCGTTGGCATGGTGTTCCAGAAGCCCAACCCGTTCCCGAAAAGCATCTACGAAAACGTTGCCTACGGCCTGCGTATTCAAGGCATCAACCAAAAGCGCGTGCTCGACGAAGCCGTTGAAGCCTCGCTGCGTGGCGCCGCCCTGTGGGACGAAGTGAAAGACCGTCTGCACGAGTCGGCCCTAGGTATGTCCGGTGGTCAGCAACAACGTCTGGTTATCGCCCGCACCATCGCCGTACAGCCCGAAGTGCTGCTGCTCGACGAACCATGCTCGGCACTCGACCCGATCTCCACCCTGAAAGTGGAAGAGCTGATCTACGAGCTGAAATCCAAGTTCACCATCGTCATCGTCACCCACAACATGCAACAAGCCGCGCGGGTGTCCGACTACACCGCGTTTATGTACATGGGCAAGCTGATTGAGTTTGGTGACACCGACACGCTGTTTACTAACCCAGCGAAAAAACAAACCGAAGACTACATCACCGGTCGCTACGGCTAGTCGCGGTCAGTCCCCTCTCCCGCTTGCGGGAGAGGGTTAGGGAGAGGGGCTTTTGCGTTATCTGCCAACCCTCACCCCCGGCCCCTCGCCCGCAGGCGGGAGAGGGGAGTCAAACCCCGGTTCAGGACATGCACATGATCAACAAAGACAGCCTCACCCACCATATTTCCGCGCAGTTCAACGCTGAGCTGGAAGAAGTGCGCAGCCACCTGCTGGCCATGGGCGGCTTGGTGGAAAAACAAGTTAACGACGCCGTAACCGCGTTGATCGACGCCGACTCGGGCCTGGCCCAGCAAGTGCGTGAAATCGACGACCAGATCAACCAGATGGAGCGCAATATCGACGAAGAATGCATCCGCATTCTCGCCCGTCGTCAGCCGGCTGCTTCCGACCTGCGCTTGATCATCAGCATCTCCAAGTCGGTGATCGACCTGGAACGCATCGGCGACGAAGCGACCAAAATTGCCAAGCGCGCCATCGAGCTGTGCGAAAACGGCGAATCGCCGCGCGGCTACGTGGAAGTGCGCCATATCGGCGACCAAGTGCGCAAAATGGTTCAGGAATCGCTCGACGCCTTTGCCCGTTTTGACGCCGACCTGGCCTTGTCGGTGGCCAAGTACGACAAAACCATCGACCGCGAATACAAAACCGCCCTGCGCGAACTGGTCACCTACATGATGGAAGACCCGCGCTCCATCACCCGTGTACTGAGCATCATCTGGGTACTGCGCTCGCTGGAACGCATCGGCGACCACGCGCGCAATATCGCTGAGTTGGTCATCTACCTGGTACGCGGCACCGACGTTAAACACCTCGGCCTGGCGCGTATGGAAGAAGAAGTGAAGGGCACCGCCGACAGGTCGTAAGGCCTGCCGTTGTTGCTTTGTAGGGTGCGCTGCGTGTTCAGCCGGGAGACATAGGTAACAGGTGTCGGGAGACATAGGTAACGCATTTAGGCTTAGGCAATCCTTCGAATCGGGAGATCGAGTGATGCCATGGTCGGAGCGAAGCACTATGTCGATTAGA
>NZ_JBBNAH010000278.1:0-11972 GCF_037994325.1 Pseudomonas sp. | reverse complement strand
TCCTCAACCAGCATCGGCGCTATGCCAATGCGCTCAAGCGCCGGCAGCATCACGAAATGCAGCAACCACAAACCACCAACCCAGAACGTCTGGACCAGCCGCCAGGCCACTGCACCGATATCGACTGGCTGACGCTTAGATATGACGAACCTCGACGATCTCGTACTCAATCACGCCGCTAGGCGTGCGCACGGTCACCACATCACCCTCTTCCTTGGCAATCAAGGCACGAGCAATGGGCGAACCGACAGAGATTTTGCCGAGCTTGATGTCAGCTTCGTCTTCACCAACGATCTGATAGGTCACGCGCTCGTCAGTTTCAACGTTAGCGATCTCTACCGTGGTGCCGAAAATCACTTTGCCTGTCGGGGTGATAGCCGTGACATCAATGATCTGCGCGTTTTGCAGGCGACCTTCGATATCGCGGATACGCGCCTCAACCATACCTTGCTGCTCGCGCGCTGCGTGGTATTCGGCGTTTTCTTTGAGGTCACCCAATTCGCGGGCCGTGCCGATGTCCTGGCTGAGCTTCGGACGCACGACCTTGGTCAAATGGGCGTGTTCTTCTTCCAGGGCGCGTGCGCCCTGAACGGTCATTGGGTACTTGATCATGCCTTCAATCCTGCATGCAGATCCTGCAAGCGGCGTACGGTTTTTTCAGGACCGAACTTAAGCGCTTCACAGATAGCCTCGCCCGCTGCAATGGTGGTGGTGCAGTAAATCTTGTGCTGCAGCGCGTTACGGCGGATGGAGTAAGAGTCAGCGATCGACTGACGGCCTTCGGTGGTGTTGATGATCAGGGTGACTTCGTCATTTTTGATCATGTCGACCACGTGCGGACGCCCCTCGGTCACCTTGTTCACGCGGCGAACTTTCAGGCCAGCCGCTTCAATCAGCTTGGCGGTGCCGGCGGTAGCAACAATCTCAAAGCCCAGGCTGATGAGGTCGCGAGCGACACCAGCAACCAAAGGCTTGTCATCGTCACGCACGCTAATAAACGCGGTGCCACCGGTAGGCAGAATTTCGCTGGCGCCCATTTGGGCTTTGGCGAACGCCTCACCGAAGGTATCGCCTACGCCCATCACTTCACCGGTCGACTTCATTTCTGGGCCGAGGATCGGGTCAACGCCTGGGAACTTGGCGAAGGGGAACACCGCTTCTTTCACACTGTAGAAGTTCGGAATGATCTCTTCGGTCAAACCCACTTCCTTCAGGGTTTTACCGGCCATCACGCGCGCGGCGATCATAGCCAGGGAAACACCGATGCACTTGGACACGAACGGCACGGTACGCGAAGCACGTGGGTTCACTTCGATAACGAAGATGTCCTCGCCCTGCACGGCCATTTGCACGTTCATCAGGCCGACCACGCCGAGCTCCAAGGCCATTTTCTTGACCTGTTCGCGGATCTCGTTTTGGATGTGTGCTGGCAGCGAGTACGGCGGCAGGGAGCATGCGGAGTCACCGGAGTGCACGCCCGCTTGTTCGATGTGCTGCATGATCGCGCCGATTACCACGGTTTCGCCGTCGCACACTGCGTCGATATCGACTTCGATCGCGCAGTTGAGGAAGTGATCGAGCAACACAGGGCTGTCGTTAGACACCTGCACCGCTTCACGCAGGTAGCGCTTGAGCTCGTCTTCTTCGTAGACGATCTCCATCGCCCGGCCGCCCAGCACATAGGACGGACGCACCACCAGCGGGTAACCGATCTTGTTGGCGGCGCGAATGGCTTCGTCTTCGCTGCGCACGGTGGCGTTTGGCGGCTGACGCAAGTTCAGACGCTCAACCATCTGTTGGAAGCGTTCACGGTCTTCAGCGCGGTCGATGGCATCAGGCGAAGTACCGATGATCGGCACGCCAGCTTCTTCCAAGGCGCGAGCCAGTTTCAGTGGGGTCTGGCCGCCGTACTGCACGATGACGCCTTTAGGCTGCTCAACGCGGACGATTTCCAGCACGTCTTCCAGGGTTACCGACTCAAAGTACAGGCGGTCCGAGGTGTCGTAGTCAGTGGAAACGGTTTCCGGGTTGCAGTTGACCATGATGGTTTCGTAACCATCGTCGCGCATCGCCAGCGCTGCGTGCACGCAGCAGTAGTCGAACTCGATGCCTTGGCCGATACGGTTCGGGCCACCGCCCAAGATCATGATCTTGTCGCGGGTTGACGGGTTGGCCTCGCACTCTTCCTCGTAGGTCGAATACATATAGGCGGTGTCGGTGGCGAACTCGGCAGCGCAGGTGTCGACGCGCTTGTAGACCGGCAGCACCTTCAGTTTGTGACGGTGACTACGCAGATTCTTCTCGGTCACCCCCAGCAGTTTGGCCAGGCGCGCATCGGAGAAACCTTTGCGTTTGAGCTTGTACATCACATCGCGGTCGATGGACGACAGGCCCAGGGTTTTGATGCGCTCTTCGTCTTTGATCAGGTCTTCGATCTGCACCAGGAACCAGTGGTCGATCATGGTCAAGGCGTAGATATCGTCGCAGCTCATGCCGGCACGGAAGGCGTCAGCCACGTACCAGATGCGCTCGGCGCCCGGCACGGTCAGTTCGCGCTTAAGCACGCCCTTGGCTTCCGGGTTGGTCAGATCCAGCTTCGGATCAAAACCGTTAACGCCTACTTCCAGACCGCGCAGGGCTTTCTGCAGGGACTCCTGGAAGGTACGACCGATGGCCATCACTTCACCAACCGACTTCATCTGAGTGGTCAGGCGGGCGTCAGCTTTAGGGAATTTTTCGAAGGCAAAACGCGGAATCTTGGTGACGACGTAGTCGATCGCCGGCTCGAACGAAGCCGGGGTTTTGCCGCCGGTGATGTCGTTCTGCAGTTCGTCGAGGGTGTAACCCACGGCCAGCTTGGCGGCAACTTTGGCAATCGGGAAGCCGGTAGCTTTCGAGGCCAGAGCAGAAGAACGAGAAACCCGCGGGTTCATCTCGATCACTACCATGCGGCCGGTTTCCGGGCAGATGCCGAACTGCACGTTCGAGCCGCCAGTTTCCACGCCGATTTCACGCAGTACCGCCAGGGAGGCGTTACGCAGAATCTGGTATTCCTTGTCGGTCAGCGTCTGTGCCGGTGCCACGGTGATCGAGTCACCGGTATGCACGCCCATCGGGTCAAAGTTCTCGATGGAGCAAACGATGATGCAGTTGTCCTTTTTGTCGCGGACCACTTCCATCTCGTACTCTTTCCAGCCGATCAGCGATTCGTCGATCAGCAGCTCTTTGGTCGGCGACAGGTCCAGACCACGGGCGCAGATTTCTTCGAACTCTTCACGGTTGTATGCGATACCGCCACCGGTGCCGCCCATGGTGAAGGACGGACGGATGATGCACGGGAAGCCGAGCTTCTCGAGTACCGCATTCGCCTCTTCCATACTGTGGGCGATGCCGGAACGCGGGCACGCCAGGCCGATGTCTTTCATAGCCTTGTCAAAGCGCGAACGGTCTTCGGCTTTGTCGATGGTATCGGCATTGGCGCCGATCATTTCCACGCCGAATTTTTCCAGAACGCCGTGGCGCTCCAAATCCAGTGCGCAGTTCAGCGCGGTCTGGCCGCCCATGGTTGGCAGCAGGGCGTCGGGGCGTTCTTTCTCGATGATCTTGGCAACGGTCTGCCACTTGATCGGCTCGATGTAAGTGGCGTCGGCCATGGCCGGGTCGGTCATGATGGTCGCTGGGTTGGAGTTCACCAGGATGACCCGGTAACCCTCTTCGCGCAGGGCTTTACAGGCCTGGGCGCCAGAGTAGTCGAACTCACAGGCCTGGCCGATGACAATGGGGCCGGCGCCGAGGATCAGGATACTTTTGATGTCTGTACGTTTTGGCATTTTCTACTCTCGAATCCTTTGGTCAGTCGGCAGGCTTAACGGCGCGCGGCCATGGCTTCGATGAATCGGTCGAACAGAGGCGCTACGTCGAGCGGGCCCGGGCTGGCTTCAGGGTGACCCTGGAAGCTGAAGGCCACTTTGTCGGTGCGCTCGATACCTTGCAGGGTGCCGTCGAACAGCGACTTATGGGTAGCACGCAGGTTAGCCGGCAGGGTCGCCTCGTCCACGGCGAAACCGTGGTTCTGGCTGGTGATCATCACCACGCCCGTATCGAGGTCTTGCACCGGGTGGTTAGCACCGTGGTGGCCATGGCCCATTTTCACGGTCTTGGCGCCGGAGGCCAGAGCCAGCAGTTGGTGGCCAAGGCAGATACCGAATACTGGGATCTCGGTTTCCAGCACGTCTTTGATCGCCTGAATGGCGTAGTCGCACGGTTCGGGATCGCCTGGACCGTTGGACAGGAATACGCCGTCCGGCTGCAAGGCCAACACTTCGCTGGCTGGGGTTTGCGCTGGCACCACGGTGACGCGGCAGCCGCGCTCGACCAGCATGCGCAGGATGTTGAGTTTCACGCCGTAGTCGAACGCCACCACGTGGTGCGGCAATTCGCTGGCAGCGATTTCCGGGTGGCTGTCGGTCTTCAGGTTCCAGACACTGTGACGCCACTCGTAGCGCTCGGTGGAGCTGACCACTTTGGCCAGGTCCATACCTTTAAGCCCTGGGAAACCACGCGCAGCGGCTAGCGCTTGTTCGTCGGTGATGTTGTCACCGGCCAGAATGCAGCCGTTCTGAGCGCCTTTCTCACGCAGAATGCGGGTCAGGCGACGGGTGTCGATACCAGCGATAGCCACCACGTTGTTGGCTTTCAGGTAATCCGACAGCGACATGGTGTTACGCCAGTTGCTGGCCACCAGAGGCAGATCGCGAATGACCAGGCCGGCAGACCAGACGCGGTTGGACTCAGCATCTTCCGGCGTGGTGCCGGTGTTGCCGATATGCGGATAAGTCAGGGTAACGATTTGTTGGGCATAGGAAGGATCGGTAAGGATTTCCTGATAGCCGGTCATAGCAGTATTGAACACCACCTCTCCGACGGTTTGACCGTCGATTCCGATGGCTTCGCCGCGAAAAATGCTGCCATCAGCAAGGGCGAGTATGGCTGGCTTAGTCAAGAAGACCTCCCGTAAATCAAGCCTGACAGGGCATACGCAGGTTGTAAAAAAGCGGGATGACGTTTAGACACGTCACCCCGCTTTTTTTAGAATCACTTTTTCAAGTTAACTGCGCGCTTTTAGTGGACACACTAAAGCTGTAGCTTACAGAAAAAGGCATTTTTGGTCTACCCGAGATATCAACCGTTTGGTTGTCTCAGTGCAGATCCAATACATCCTGCATGTCGTAAAGCCCGGCAGCCTTGCCATCGAGCCACAATGCTGAACGCACTGCACCCCGAGCAAAAGTCATCCGACTAGAGGCTTTATGGGTGATTTCCACGCGTTCACCGTCTGCGGCAAACAGCACGGTATGGTCGCCAACCACATCACCCGCACGCACGGTAGCGAAACCAATGGTCTCGCGTTGACGGGCACCGGTCTGGCCTTCGCGACCGTAAACGGCCACTTTTTCCAGATCACGCCCCAGCGCCTTAGCGACTACTTCGCCCATGCGCACAGCAGTGCCGGAGGGTGCATCAACTTTGTGCCGGTGGTGCGCCTCAAGAATCTCGATATCCACGTCATCGCCCAATACCCGTGCCGCGGTATCGAGCAATTTGAGACAGAGGTTTACGCCGACACTAAAGTTGGCGGCAAACACGATCGGGATTTCCTTGCCAACCTGGGCCAGCAGTTGTTTTTCTTCAACGCTGAAGCCAGTGGTACCGATCACCATGGCTTTGCCCGCCTTGCGGCAGACGTCGAGATTTTTAAGCGTCACTGTTGGGTGCGTGAAGTCGATCAGCACATCAAATTGGTCGACCACATCGGCCAGATTGCCCGCCAACTGCACGCCTAATTTGCCAAGACCAGCCAACTCACCGACATCCGCGCCAATCAAGCTGCTATCTGGACGATCAACCGCCGCCGTCAGCTTAGAGCCCTCAGCCTGCTGAATCGCCTCGATCAGGGTTTTGCCCATACGCCCGGCGGCGCCCACTACGGCTATACGTCGCATACATCCCGCTCCCAGCTAATAACTTGCAGCCAACGAAGCGCGCGAGGCGCTACGCTCGGCCCTGTTTACACGTCCCCGAAGAAGCGCTTCACGCCTTCGAACCAACCACTGGCCTTGGGCGAGTGACTGTCGTCAGTGGCCAGCGACTTGCGGAATTCTTCCAGCAATTCACGCTGCCGCTTGTCGAGATTCACCGGCGTTTCTACCGCCACACGGCACATCAGGTCGCCAGCACCGCCGCCACGCACCGGAGCTACGCCCTTGCCGCGCAAACGGAACAGTTTGCCGGTCTGAGTGCCTTCGGGGATTTTCAGCTTAACGCGGCCATCCAGGGTAGGCACTTCGAGCTCACCACCCAGCGCGGCATCAGCAAAGCTGATTGGCACATCGCAGTACAGGTGCTTGCCGTCACGCTGGAAGATCGAGTGCTCGCGCACATTCACCACCACGTACAGGTCGCCAGCCGGGCCGCCCATGGCGCCCGCCTCGCCTTCGCCAGACAGACGAATGCGATCACCTGTGTCCACGCCTGGTGGCACTTTTACCGACAGAGTTTTGTGCTCTTCCACACGGCCATGGCCATGGCAGGTGCCGCACGGGTCAGCGATCATCTTGCCGTTGCCGTGGCAACGCGGGCAGGTTTGCTGCACCGAGAAGAAGCCTTGCTGCATACGTACCTGGCCGATACCGCCACAGGTCGTACAGGTAACCGGGCTAGTACCCTTTTTCGCGCCCGAGCCATCGCAGGTTTTGCAATTGACCAGCGTTGGCACGCGGATGGTTACGGTGGTGCCGCGCACCGCCTCTTCCAGATCCAGCTCCAGGGTGTAACGCAGGTCACTGCCGCGCTGGGCACCGCCGCGCGAACCGCCGCGGGCACCACCGAAGAAATCGCTGAATACGTCGCCGAAAATATCGGAGAAATTTGCGCCGCCAAAACCGGCACCGCCAGCACCGCCGCCGCCCATACTCGGGTCGACGCCAGCATGACCGTACTGGTCAAATGCCGCGCGCTTGTTGGCATCAGACAACACTTCATAGGCCTCATTGGCCTCTTTAAAGCGCTCTTCTGCCTCTTTGTCGCCAGGGTTGCGGTCCGGGTGATGCTTCATCGCCAGGCGGCGGTAAGCCTTTTTCAGCTCCGCTTCGCTGGCGCCCCGCTCAACACCCAGCACTTCGTAAAAGTCACGCTTAGCCATAATTCTTCAACACTCTTAAATCGGCTTCTCCAGACACGCCAACGCGGGAGCAAGCTCCCGCGTGGCGGATAACACCTGGCCAGCACTAGGGCTAGCCAAGTTGGAGAGCAAGCAAATGGACGCTTACTTGTTTTCCTTAACCTCTTCGAACTCGGCATCAACGACATCGTCGGCGCCGCCTTTCGGCTCTTCCTGGCCCGGTGCAGCTTCGCCAGCCTGAGGCTGCTCGGCATACATTTTCTGCGCCAGTGGAGCAGTCGCTTCGGACAGAGCAGCTACTTTAGCGTCGATGGTTTCTTTGCTGTCGCCTTTGATGGCCACTTCCAATTCGCCCAACGCTTTTTCGATTGCCGCTTTCTCGTCCGCAGTGGCCTTGTCGCCCGCTTCGGTGATCATTTTACGGGTCGCGTGCACCAAGGCGTCGCCTTGGTTACGAGCACCGGCCAGCTCTTCGAACTTGCGGTCTTCCTCAGCGTTAGCCTCGGCATCACGGACCATTTGTTCGATTTCTTCCTCGGACAGACCGGAGTTAGCCTTGATCACGATGGACTGCTGCTTGCCAGTGGCCTTGTCTTTCGCCGACACGTGCAGGATACCGTTGGCGTCGATGTCGAAGGTCACTTCGATCTGTGGCACGCCACGTGGAGCTGGCGGAATCTCGGCCAAATCGAACTTGCCCAGCGACTTGTTCTGCGCGGCTTGCTTACGCTCGCCCTGCAGCACGTGGATGGTTACTGCACCTTGGTTGTCATCGGCAGTCGAGAACACTTGCGACTTCTTGGTAGGAATCGTGGTGTTTTTCTCGATCAGCGCGGTCATCACGCCACCCATGGTTTCGATACCCAGGGTCAGCGGACTAACGTCCAGAAGCAATACGTCTTTCACGTCGCCAGCCAGTACCGCACCCTGAATCGCAGCGCCCATGGCTACTGCTTCGTCCGGGTTCACATCTTTGCGTGCTTCTTTACCGAAGAACTCGGTAACCAGCTTCTGCACCAACGGCATACGGGTCTGACCACCGACCAGGATCACGTCGTGGATCGCGCCAACGTCGATGCCGGCATCTTTCAGCGCGATACGGCAAGGCTCGATGGTGCGCTGCACCAGGTCTTCCACCAGCGACTCCAGCTTGGCGCGGGAGATCTTCACGTTCAAATGCTTAGGACCGCTGGCATCTGCAGTGATGTACGGCAGGTTGACGTCGGTCTGCTGAGCAGAAGACAGCTCGATTTTGGCTTTTTCAGCCGCCTCTTTCAGACGCTGCATCGCCAACGGATCACCTTTGAGGTTGATGCCGCTTTCTTTCTTGAACTCGTCGACGAGGTAGTCGATCAGGCGAATGTCGAAGTCTTCACCACCGAGGAAGGTGTCACCGTTGGTGGCCAACACTTCAAACTGGTGCTCGCCATCAACTTCGGCAATTTCGATAACCGAAATATCGAAGGTACCGCCACCGAGGTCATAAACGATCACAGTGTGATCGCCCTTGGCCTTGTCCATACCGTAAGCCAGAGCAGCTGCGGTCGGTTCGTTGATGATGCGCTTAACTTCCAGACCGGCAATGCGGCCGGCGTCTTTAGTGGCTTGACGCTGGCTGTCGTTGAAGTAGGCCGGCACGGTGATTACCGCTTCGGTCACTGGCTCGCCGAGGTAGTCTTCGGCGGTTTTCTTCATCTTTTTCAGCACTTCGGCAGAAATTTGCGGAGGTGCCATTTTCTGGCCCTTCACTTCTACCCAAGCGTCGCCGTTATCGGCTTTGACGATTTTGTACGGCACCATCTGGATATCTTTCTGTACGACGTTTTCTTCAAAACGACGACCGATCAGACGCTTTACTGCGTAAAGAGTGTTGTGCGGGTTGGTGACCGCTTGACGCTTGGCCGATTGACCAACAAGGATTTCGCCATCGTTGGTGTAGGCAATGATCGAGGGAGTGGTACGCGCGCCTTCGGCGTTTTCCAGCACCTTGACCGCGCCGTTTTCGAGGATCGAGACGCAGGAGTTGGTGGTCCCCAGGTCGATACCGATAATTCTGCCCATGTTTTGCTCTCCTGAAACTTGAATTTGGTTGCCGCAGCAGTGGTGGCTAACTGCGGTAGCACTTAAACGCTTGACTAATAGATGGGGGCCTTACGGCGGATTTCAAGCCTGCTCATCAATCGAAGGTTGCGGCTCGGCTGGCGCCTTGCTGACAACGACCATCGCTGGGCGCAGCAGGCGGCCATTGAGCAGGTAACCTTTCTGGAACACCTTGAGCACGCTATTGGGCTCAACGCTGGTGCTTTCTTGCATCGCCATCGCCTGATGGTGCTCGGCATTGAACGGCGCGCCGTGCGGGTCGATGGCTTCGAGGTTGTAACGCTTGAGGGTGTCCTGGAACAGCTTGAGGGTCAGTTCAATACCTTCACGCACGGCCTTGATGGCTTCGTCGTTAGGGTTGGACAACTCCAGGCCGCGCTCAAGGCTGTCGACCACTGGCAGCAGGTCATTGGCGAATTTTTCCAGGGCGAACTTGTGCGCCTTCTCAATATCCTGCTCGGCGCGGCGACGCACGTTCTGCATATCCGCGGCAACGCGCAACGCTTGATCCTGAGCGGCGGCCAGCTGTTCTTCCAGCGTTTGCACGCGGGTTGCCAGGTCTTCGCTCGTAGCCTCAGCGGCGGTTTCGATATCTGGATTCTGGGAATTCTGGGTCTGTTCGTCGGCCATTTGGTTCTCCTATCTATTCGCTCGCGAGCTCTAGCTGTTTGATTCGCGAGCCTCAACTCACGCTTGTGCCGCATATATGGGGCCGGAATCTGACGATTCAAGAGCAAAGGAGGATTGTCAGGCGCAAAAGAAACACTGTATAAATAACCAGACTTTCGCCTGGAGCCTCCGCCATGCTGGTACATCTCTCTGTACACAACTACGCCATCGTCGAGCACCTCGACCTCGAGCTAAATGGCGGAATGAGCGTTATCACCGGCGAAACCGGGGCCGGCAAATCAATCATGCTCGATGCCCTGGGCCTTACCTTGGGCGACCGCGCCGACAGTGGTGTCGTGCGCCCCGGCGCTGATAAAGCCGATATCCTCGCCAGCTTCGATCTGGCGGATATCCCCGAAGCCAAGGCCTGGCTGGCCGAGCGCGATCTGGATAACGACGGCCCCTGCATCCTGCGCCGCGTCATCACCGCCGAAGGTCGCTCGCGCGGCTATATCAATGGCTCGCCCTGCCCTCAAGGCGATTTAAAAGCCATTGGCGAACTGTTAATCGACATCCACAACCAGCACGAACATCAATCGCTGCTTAAACCGGAAACCCATCGCCGCCTGCTCGACGAATACGCCGGCAGCCAGGAACTGGCGCGCCAAGTGCAACTCGCCGCGCAGCGCTGGAAGCAAACCCGAAATGAGCTAGAGCGCCTTTCCAGCGCCGGCGACGAACAACGTGCCCGCCACCAGTTGCTTAGCTATCAGCTGGAGGAACTGGACAACCTCGGCCTCGGCGACAACGAGCTGGAACAGTTAGAGCAGGAACACAAAACCCTGACCAACGCCGAAGGCCTGCTGAGTGCCTGTCGCCTGGTGATTGAGCAATGCAGCGAAAGCGATGGCGGCAACGTATTGTCAGCCTTGACCAGCAGCGTCGGGCGCCTGAGCAATTTCCGCAGCCAGCCCGGCTCGCTGGGTGAAGCGGTCAACTTGCTGGCCAGCGCGCAGATCCAAGTAGAAGAAGCCATCGGCGAACTCAACCGTTTCCTCGACCACTTCGACGCGGACCCCGAGCGCCTGCAACTGCTTGAGGAGCGCCTGGACGCCATCTATACCCTCGCACGCAAACACCGCATTTTGCCGAGCGAACTGGCCGCCACGCAGCAACGGCTATTTGACGAGCTGGAGAGCCTTAACGCCGACGACCGAGCCACCGAGCGCCTGAACGAAGAGCTGACCGCCTACGCCCGCCACTATCAAGAAAAGGCTCAAGAGCTGAGTGTTCTGCGCCATGGCGCCGCCAGCAACCTGGCCCGCGCCGTTGAAGTGGAAATGCAGCGCCTAGGCATGCCGGGCGGACGTTTCACGATCGAACTGCACAACTCCAACGTCACAGACCCGCATCCGCAAGGCCTGGAGCAGGTGGAGTTTTTGGTCAGTGCCAACCCTGGCCAGCCGCTCAAAGCCCTGGCCAAAGTAGCCTCGGGTGGTGAGCTGTCGCGGATCAGCCTGGCCATTCAAGTAATTACCGCGCAAACCTCGCGCGTACCCACGCTGGTATTTGACGAAGTGGATGTGGGTATTGGCGGCCCTACTGCCGAAGTGGTCGGCCAACTGCTGCGCCGCCTTGGCGAGCGCGGTCAGGTACTGACCGTCACCCACTTGCCGCAGGTAGCAGCGCAGGGCCATCAACATTTATTCGTGCACAAGGCACGCGGCGATGGCGAAACCCATACCGCCGTGGCGACTCTGGACAGCGCAGGACGTGTTGAAGAAGTGGCGCGAATGCTGGGTGGCGTTGACCTGACAGAAGAATCCTTGGCCCATGCCCGCAAGATGGTTAGCAGCGCGGCAAACGCTTAAACAGCCATAAACAAAAACGCCGCACCCTTATGCAGGACGCGGCGCTTTTATATACGCACCGCTAACAGCGATTAACGCTTTTTGCGTACGTACAACACGAGATTGTGATCAACCATCTCAAAACCATGCTCACGCACGATCTCTTTCTGGCGCTTCTCAATCTCGGCATCAAAGAACTCAATCACTTCGCCAGTATCGACGCACACCATATG
>NZ_JBBNAH010000277.1:0-3737 GCF_037994325.1 Pseudomonas sp. | reverse complement strand
GGCTACACCGGGGTCGAGTTGCTGCGTCTGTTGGCTCAGCATCCGCAGGCTGAGGTGGTGGTGATTACCTCGCGCTCGGAAACTGGCACGCGCGTCGATGAGATGTACCCGAACCTGCGCGGTCACTACGACAACCTGTCCTTTACCGTGCCCGACACGCAAACCCTGGCCGCCTGCGACGTGGTGTTCTTTGCCACGCCCCACGGTGTTGCCCATGCCCTGGCCGGTGAGCTGCTGGCCGCAGGCACCAAGGTTATCGACCTTTCTGCTGACTTCCGTTTGCAAGATGCCGATGAGTGGGCCAAGTGGTACGGCCAGCCCCATGGCGCGCCGGAACTGCTGGGTGAAGCGGTTTATGGCTTGCCGGAAGTCAATCGTGAACAAATCAAAAGCGCCCGCCTGATCGCCGTGCCTGGCTGCTACCCGACGGCTACACAACTGGGCTTTTTGCCGCTGCTGGAAGCTGGCATTACTGACACCAGCCGCTTGATCGCTGACTGTAAGTCCGGCGTGAGTGGCGCTGGCCGTGGCGCCAAAGTTGGCTCGCTGTTCTGTGAAGCCGGCGAGAGCATGATGGCGTACTCGGTGAAAGGTCACCGGCACTTGCCGGAAATCAGCCAAGGTCTGCGTCGTGCGGCCGGTGGCGATGTCGGTCTGACCTTTGTTCCGCATCTGACGCCGATGATTCGCGGTATCCACTCGACGCTGTACGCCACCGTGGCGGACCAGTCGATAAACCTGCAGGAACTGTTTGAAAAGCGCTATGCCAATGAGCCGTTTGTGGATGTGATGCCAGCCGGCAGCCACCCGGAAACCCGCAGTGTGCGTGGCGCCAATGTGTGCCGTATTGCCGTGCACCGCCCGCAAGGCGGCGACTTGGTCGTGGTGCTGTCGGTGATCGATAACTTGGTTAAGGGCGCCTCCGGTCAGGCTGTGCAGAACATGAATATCCTGTTCGGTTTGGATGAGCGTCTGGGCCTGTCCCACGCGGCCTTGCTGCCTTAAGCGTGTTCTATTGGTCAGCACTGCGGTTGGTGGTGCTGATCAATAGTTGACCGTTTTGGTAGGTGAAGCGGATAATGCCCGCGTCCCCTTTGTAATACGTCGGCTAATAGCCGGGAGAAAGACAGCATGAGCGTCGTCGAATCCTTCACCCCCACGCCGTTGCAATTCACGCAGGGTGCGGCGAGCAAGGTGAAAAACCTTGTTGATGAGGAAGGCAATCCACGTCTGAAACTGCGTGTGTTCGTTACGGGCGGCGGTTGTTCGGGCTTCCAGTACGGCTTCACCTTTGATGAAGAAGTGGCTGACGATGACACCATCGTTGAACGCGAAGGCGTGAGCCTGGTGGTCGACCCGATGAGTTTCCAGTACCTGGCCGGTGCCGAAGTGGATTATCAGGAAGGCCTGGAAGGTTCGCGATTCGTGATCAAAAACCCGAACGCCACCACCACCTGCGGCTGCGGTTCTTCGTTCTCGATCTGATCGCTGTTGCTTGTATCAACGCCGCGCCTCTGCGCGGCGTTGTCGTTTCTGGGAGTCAGGCGGGGTAGATGGCGCCCAGTATGCGCAGGCCCTTGGCGCCTGTGACGCTGGGGCGATTGCTGGGAATGCCTTCGAGGCAGCAATGGGCCAGCCAGGCAAAGGCCATGGCTTCGACCCAGTCGGCCGCCACGCCGTAGTCGCCGGTGCTGGCGACCGTGCAACCCGGCATCAACTCGGCGAGGCGCTGCATTAAGGTGAGGTTATGGGCGCCACCGCCGCAGACCAGTAACTGTTGGGTGCCTTGTTGCGCGTTTTTCAGCGACGCGATGATGCTCTGCGCGGTCATCTCCAGCAGTGTGGCTTGCACGTCTGCTGGTGCGATGGCGGGTAACTGGCTCAGGTGCTGATCGAGCCACGGCAAGTTAAACAGCTCGCGGCCGGTGCTTTTCGGACCTTGGGTAGTGAAGAACGGGTCGCTAAGCAGGGTGCTTAGCAAATCCGCCGTTACCTGGCCGCTGGCCGCCCACTCGCCATTGCGGTCGTAAGCCAGGCCTTTATGGCGATTGATCCAGGCATCCAGCAGGACATTGCCGGGGCCGGAGTCAAAGCCATGCACTGGCTTACTCGGATCAAGCAGGCTGAGGTTGCTAAATCCCCCCACATTCAATACAGCACGTCGGCTCCTGCCATCGCTAAACAGCGCGTCGTGGAAAGCTGGCACCAGCGGAGCGCCTTGGCCGCCAGCGGCTACGTCACGGCGGCGGAAGTCGGCAACTACGGTGATACCAGTCAGCTCGGTGAGTAGAGCGGGGTTGCCAATCTGTACGGTGAAACCGCGGGCGGGCTCATGGCGCACGGTTTGGCCGTGGCTACCGATGGCACGGATGTCTGCGGGGTTGAGGTTTTGTTCGCTGAGCAGGGCATGCACGCCTTGGGCGGCAAGGCGGGCCCAGTGTTGCTCAGCGATTGCGCTGCGGGCCAGTTCGTCCGGACCAGGGCTGCACAGAGCCAGTAGGTCTGCACGCAGGTCGTCAGGCATGGGTAGATAGTGGGTGGCGAGCAGGCTGGTGTGTTGCTCCTGCTCGATAAGAGCGATGTCCAGCCCATCAAGGCTGGTACCGGACATTACCCCTATATAGCGCGGCATCGTTTAGCGCTTGTTCAAGGCCAGCATGGTGGCCTTTTCCTGATCCATCTGTGCCATGAGCGGTTTGCTCATCTGCATAAAACGGGTTTTGTCCGGCCCGGAGATTGGGTCGGCCATCGCCAGCTTTTGGCTTAGTGGATCAACGTGCACGCCATTGACCTGGAACTCGTAGTGCAAGTGCGGACCTGTGGACAGGCCGGTAGTGCCGATGTAACCAATGACCTGACCCTGCTTGACCATGCTGCCGGTTTTGATGCCTTTGGCAAAACCCTGCATATGGCCGTACAGCGTGGTGTAGGTTTTATTGTGCTGGATGATGATGGTGTTGCCGTAACCACCACGGCGACCGGCCAGCTGCACGCGGCCATCGCCAGCGGCTTTGATCGGCGTACCGCGCGGTGCGGCGTAGTCCACGCCTTTATGGGCGCGGATTTTGTTCAAAATCGGGTGGAAACGTCCTACGGAAAAGCGTGAGCTGATGCGGGCAAAGTCTACCGGTGTACGGATAAACGCTTTGCGCATGCTGTTGCCATCAGCGGTGTAGTAACTGGTGGAGCCTTGTTTATTGGTGTACCGCACGGCGGTAAACGGCTTGCCACGGTTTACAAAGCGCGCGGCGAGGATATTGCCGGAGCCAACGGGCTTGTCGTTGACCACCTTTTGCTCGTAGATCACTTCAAATTCGTCGCCTTCACGGATGTCTTGCGCGAAGTCGATGTCGTAACCAAAGACATTGGCCAGGTCCATGGTCATGTTGTGCGACAGGCCGGCGCGCTTGGCCGACAAGAACAGCGAACTATCGATTACGCCATGGGCGTAAGCCGTGCGGATAGTGGGCTGAGTAATGTCGCGTTTGAAGTCGAAGCCTTTATCGGTCTTGGCCAAGGTGATGGTTTCAAGATCGCTGAGTTTGCTTTGCAGATGCTGCAGACCGCCGTCCTGGGTCAGTTTTACTTCCAATACTTGGCCGACTTTCAACTGGCCGAAGCGCTTGGCGTCGTTGCTGCTGTTTAGCGCTTCATGCAGGTGTGTAGGTGTAAGGCCGGCTTTCTGGAATACCGTTGACAGCGTATCGCCGTTAGCGACGGTAATCAGCTTGGTGTAG
>NZ_JBBNAH010000276.1:0-1577 GCF_037994325.1 Pseudomonas sp. | reverse complement strand
GGCTTTGATCTCGTCGTGCATGGCCTTTTTGTCGGCGTCGGACAGTTTGTCCAGGTAGCGCTTGGTCAGCTCGTCACGGCTACGGGCTTGTTCGCCCATGATTTTGCCGATGGCTTGGCGCTGTTCTTTGTTCAGGTCCAGGTCAGCAAACGGACCTGGGCCACGGTGCTCGCCACGTGGGCCGCCGTCATGGGCGAACGGAGGACGCGGGCCGTCTTCGCCTACCGGCGGCATGGCCATGGCCATGGTTGGCAGGGCTGCGGCAAACAGAGCGGCGATGAGGGTCTTACGCATGGGGTATCTCCTTGTCTGCAAACCGGCGTATTTACCGGATGTGCCCAGTCTAGGGATTACAAGGTCAAGCGCGGTCAGGGGCGGGTAAAGCTTAGGTAAAGGCGACGCTACACAAAGCCTGACGATCTTTACATCGGCTGTGCCGCTGCGCGAACGGTGTGCGCACAATTGGTATATGCGGATGCCGCTTGGTGCGCACAGCACGCCCTAGGAGCGGACGTTACGCGCTGTAGTAATAACCGCGGCTGCGTAGGGCGAGAATGCGCGGCCGGCCATCGGTGTGCGGGCCGATTTTTTTGCGCAGGTTGCTGACGTGCATGTCCAGGCTGCGGTCGTACAAGGTCAGTTTGCGGCCCAGGGCCAGTTGCGCCAGTTCCTGCTTGTCTACTGGTTCGCCGGGTTGACGCAGTAGAGCTTCCAGCAGGCGGCTTTCGGAAACGGTTAGCACCACGTCATGGCCGGCGATGGTTACCGAACCTCGAATCGGACTAAACACCAGATCGCCCAATTCCAGTTGGCTGGCGGTGGCCACCGGCACGCTGCGGCGCAGCACGGCGCGCAGGCGGGCGGTGAGCTCACGGGGGTCGCAGGGTTTGGCCAGGTAGTCGTCGGCACCCAGTTCCAGGCCGAGAATGCGATCGAGCGGCTCCCCACGAGCCGAGAGCATCAGCACTGGTAGCTCGGGGTGGTCGGTGCGCAATTGCTTGAGCAGTTCCAGGCCACTGCCATCAGGCAGCATCACATCGAGCACCACAGCCGCTGGCGACTCGCTGGCCAATGCCGCGCGGGCGCTGCGGCCATCGTGGCAGGCGCGCACGTGAAAGCCTTCCTGGCTCAGCCAACTGGTCAGCAGCTCGCAGAGTTCTACGTCGTCGTCGATCAATAAGAGAGTGGACATAAGGCTGGTCTATTTCGCCAAGGGCTATTCAGTTAATCCAGGCGCGGCGGTTTTTCCGACCACCACGTAACAGCGCACCCAACAAAACCGCCAGTACAGTGACCGCCGCGCCAACCGCAAACCACATTTGTTCTTCGCTGAGCAGCGGCGGTTGTTGGCTGGCTTGAGCCTCTTTGAGCTGCAGTTTGAGGCGTTGATTCTCTTGGCGCAGACGGCCGATTACAGCGTTTTCGCGTACTTCCACGCTGCTTTGCATCTGCGCGGCGAGCTCGGTGCGGGCGCGTTCGCTTTCGGCCAGACGTTGCTCCAGGGTGTCCACTTGCGCCTGAGTGGCGCTGAGCTGTGCGCTGCTATCCGGTGCTGTCGCCTGCGGGCTGCTTTCAAC
>NZ_JBBNAH010000275.1:0-4925 GCF_037994325.1 Pseudomonas sp. | reverse complement strand
GGTTAGAGGGGGGGAGACATGAGTTGGTTTGAAGTGTCGTCCCCCTCGCCACTCTGGATTCCCGCCTACGCGGGAACGACGGGGTTGTTGGGGAGAAGGTTGTCATTTTCGGGCTGCGGCTTTAAGTGCCTTCATTTGCTGCCACCCCGTTAACCAAACCTGTGATTCCCACCACCTTTATATCCCCACGCTCCCATGTCGCCACGCCCTTCCCTTCCGCTATAGTGGCGCCCGCTCCCGGCCGCCTTTTTACTGCGCGGCAGAGCCTTCTTACCCCTGACATGGAGGTCGCCATGCGTGCGTCCCTTTTGCGTTGTACCGCTAGCCTTTTGCTGAGTTCGGTGGCCGTTTTGGCCCAGGCTGAGCAGTTGCCGATTGAAGTGCTGAGTGCGGTGGTGAAGAACCAGAAAATCGCCGGTGCCCAGGTGCTGTTGCAGAAGAACGGCGCGCAAACGGTGGTGGGCACTACCGATGCCCAGGGCCAGGTTACGCTGACCAGCGACTTTGCTGATGATGGCGACAGCCTGCTAATCATCAAAAAAGACGGCTATTCCAATCTGGTGAGCAAGTGCCCGTGCAAGGGCCTGACCTATGCCATCAGCCCGGTGATGGAGAGCCTGGACGGTATGCGTGTGGTGCTCACGTGGGGCAGAACCCCCGATGACTTGGATTCGCACATTGCTTACCCCGGCAACCATATTTATTTCGAGGCTAAACAGGGCCTGAGCGCCAACCTGGATGTGGATGACACGGACAGCTTTGGCCCGGAAACCGTGACGCTGGAGAAGAAGCGTTTTGGTGAGACCTATGTGTATGCCGTGCATGACTACACCAACAGCAACAACCCGCAGGGCCGCGACCTGAGCAACAGCCAGGCCAAGGTGTTTGTGTATGTGGGGCAGTCGTTGGTGCGCACCTATTACGTGCCGAAGAATAAGGTCGGCAACCTGTGGACGGTGTTCCGCATTACCGGCGCTGGCGAGTTTCAGGACATCAATACGTTTGACGGCGTGACGGTGGAAAGCGCCCAACTCGGCCGTTTGTTGAAGCCGTTGCAAGACGATAGCCAGGTGATTACCGAGCAAACCGCCAGCCCCGGCGCGCAGGCTTCGGCCAAGGCGCTGAACACTAAGGGTGAAGCGGCGTACCACGACAACAAGCTGGACCAGGCCATTGAGTATTTCCTGCAGGCCATTGAGCTAAACGGCGCGTTTGGTCAGGCCTATAGCAACCTCGGCTTGGCCTATCAGAAGGCTGGCCGCACCGCCGAAGCCATCTGGGCTAACCGTAAGGCGTTGGCCTTGGCCAGCGGCGCAACGGCGCCGACTGTGCGGGCGAGTTCGTATTACAACATCGCGCGTATTTATGAAGCCGCAGGACAAAAGGACGACGCCCTGGCGCAATACAAGTTGGCCAAAGAACAAAAGGCCAACCCGGTGTACGACAAGGCAATCGAACGCCTTAGCCAATAACCGCACGTTTATCTATTGAGTTACACAGCGCGCCTTTTTAGGCGCGTTGTTGTTTGGGGAGTGCAGCATGGTTAGGCGGTTTTTGTGGGTGGCAGTTGCCCTGCTGGCGAGCACCGCGCAGGCGGCCGGGCCGCAGCGTATGGCAACGATGGACCGCTCCGGTTGGACGCAGCCGCTGAACAGCACATCGGCGTTCGACACGGCCTCGCGGGCAGAAATGTTGATGTTTGGCAAAACCCTGCTGGCCAGCGAAGGCTTGGCCGAGCCCGCGCTTAAAGAGCAGTTGGGGGTCAAGCAGGTCAATCTGGTGTCCCTGGAGGCGGTACGTCAGCGCTTTTGGCTGGAGCTGTTGAAGAACTATCAGCTGGCTTCGGCGAGCTGTGCGGCGGAGTCGGCGTTTTGCCCGGCGATCCGCGACCTGGGCACGTTGCGTCAGCAGGCCAGCGAGTTGGTGGTGCCGCCCACCTACGCGGCGTGGGCCACGGCCAGTGAAGCGTTCCACCGCAGCTACCTGAACGAGCAGTTGCGCCTGGCGGCGTTGTTCCCCGCTATCAGCAGTGAAATTGCTGTGTTCTCCGCGCTGGAGCGCACGGGCGACGAAATGGCCGATCGGCAGTTTTTACTGACCTTCGACGACGGCCCCACGCCCAACGTCGGTAACAGCGAAAAGCTGATGGCGGTGCTGGCCGAGCAAAAACTCAGCGGTATTTTTTATGTGCTGGGCACTAACTTTCAGGCGCGCTTGCAGCACAGCTCGGCGCAGGCGATGCGCAGTTTGTACGCCGACCAATGCGTGGGGCTGCACGGCTGGGAACATAAATCCCACGGGCAATGGGCCGACTGGCAAAGCTCGGTGACGCGCTCCCAAGCCCTGGTGCAGCAAACCCTGCCCGACAACTACGTCGGCTGGTTCCGCCCGCCCTACGCGCAACGTAAACCCGATAGCGGCGAGTTTTTTAAACAACAGGGCTTGCAGGTGGGGTTGTGGAATATCGACTCGCAGGACTGGAGCAGCAAAGTCAGCACCGATGCCGCTGGGCAGCGTGTGCTAACCCTGATGCTGCTGTGGCGCCATGGGGTGATTTTGTTCCATGACATCCACAGCAAAGCGCCGGTGGCGGTGCCTTGGGTGGTGAAGGCAACGCAAGGGAGTGGCGTGAGTTGGCAGGGTTGCCATGGGTATCGGTAAACCCCTGCAGGAGCAGGGTTAACCGAACACGGTCACGGTCTGCCGGCTCAGCGCCACCAGCTCTCCGGCGGGCGTCCATAGCTGCGCGGCAATATGCCCGTAGCCATCACGGGCGTATTCGATTTGGGCGCGGTAGTGGCACCAGTCTTCGGTGGTCAGCGTCGGCACGGGTTGCACGAACTCGATGGTCCAGGTTAGCGAGCTACCCGGCGCCGGGCTCTTTAGGTACGGCAGCACGGCTGGCGGCCAGGCATCCACCAGCGCCAACAGGTGCGCTTCGGTGACCGCACTCACCTGCTCTTCGCCACGCAGGCGCACATAGCCGCCCATTTCCCGCGACGGTGTGTTGCTAAACGGCATGCCGCCAATGGCCCAGCGCATGGCCAGGTAGCGGGTGAATTCCGGGGTGACGCCTTTTAGGTAGGGTAACTCCGGGCACTCCTCCACCGCCTTCATCGTTGGTGCTGGTTCGGCCGGCACGCTGATTACCGACTCACGGCCCGCACCAAAACTGCCCTGTACGATGGTCACCACCTGGCCGTTCTGCACGGCTCGCCCTAGCACTTGGCTAACCGCTTTGCCTTCGCGCAGCACTTCGGCTTCCAGGCTCACGGGCGTGTCGACCGCCAACGGGCCAACAAAGGTAATCGCCAACGAACGCACCGGCCGATCTACCGGCACCACGGCGCGCATGGCCTCATACACCAACATCGCCGCCAGCCCGCCAAAACCTGCGCGGCCCTGGCCCCATTCAGCAGGCACCACCACGGCTTGAGGGTTGCTGCGCACAGCGTTGATCAATTCGGAAAAGGTCATAGAAATCTCAGACGGAAAAATGCGTAGCTGATGGTAGGGGAAGTGGGCGACAGGACGGAAGCGCCGGAACGTGCCGGTTTAGCCAATTGGCCGGGGGATTTGGACCTTCATACCATTGTGCGCAAGCCAACGGGCGGCCTAGCGGATATAACGCAGCGTCGCCCCCGCGCAGGCGGGCCCAGAATCGAACAGGCCATGGCGGCCCTGCCAACAACCTGGATCCCCGCCTTCGCGGCGATGACGTTGGCGTGCCCACCCCACAATTCAAACCGTCGAGGTCGCCGCCAGGCGTTCCAACGCCACGTCAGAACGTTGCTCCGCTTGCGCTAATTCCTGCTGCCACTGCCCTACCAATGGCGCTAATTCCGCCTCTTGCTCGGCGCGCGCCAGCCATTGCAAGCGGTCGTGCCAGGCGCCAAGGGCGTTTTGCGCTTGCCTGAGGGCTTTGATGTGTTTGCTGGGCAGGTTGACTAGCTGCGGATAGGTGTCGGCGCAATAGCGCACCCGTTTGATCAGAATGCGCAGGCGATGGCGATCGTGTTCAGGGTCGGCCATGGCCTCGCTCAGGCGCTGGCTTTCTTTGGCCAGTTGTTTCGTCACGTAGGCTTTTAAATGCTCGGGCGCCGCATCGTGCATCGACTGCCGGAAAAAACCCGGCCACAGGTCCAACGCGCGCTGCACACGCAAGGCTTCGGCGCTGCCGAGCAAGGCCTGGTACTGCTTGGGCAGCTCGCGCTGACGCCTGGCGATCACCGGCTCCATACCGGCATGTCGATGCAGTTCGGCGAGCAGCACTTCACTGTCACGCACCGGGCTGCTGATACGACCCAAGGCCGCAGCGGCGTTTACCAGTGGGTCATGCTCAATCAGCTTGCGAAACGGCCGCAGCAGGCTGCGCAGTTTACGTAAGGCGATGCGCACATCGTGCAGCGCTTCAGCGTCGGTGTTGGCCGCCAGGCGTTCACGGCTGGCCAATAGGTTGATTTCCAGCAGTAGCACCCGGGCAACCAGGGCATCAACAAACTCAGACATGGGTAAAACCCTTAGCAATCAATCGCGCAGCAACAGGCGCAAAGGCAAGGCCCGCCGCAGTGCGCGCAGTTCACGCTGCAACTGCTGGGGCGAGGCTGGCGCACCGCCGTAGCGCTGCGCCTCAAAGGAATCAGCAAAGGCACGAATGTGCCCCAGCTGCGCCGGTAACGCCAGCTCGGCGCGCTGCGCAAACGCCCGCGCCCCCTCCCCTGGCTGGCGGCGCACACCATGGCGGGCTAGCAGCCGTTCAAAACGCAGGTAAAGCCGTTGCTGCACATCGCGCTCACGCCGCCACGGCTTGAACAACCACAGGGCAATCAGCAACAACACCGTGCCGCCACCGCCCACCAGGGCCAGCACCAAGTCGCGGGCTTCGAGGCGGCCGAACCATTTTTGTAGCAGTTGCAGTTGCGCAC
>NZ_JBBNAH010000274.1:0-3424 GCF_037994325.1 Pseudomonas sp. | reverse complement strand
CCTTCTACCAGTTCAACTGGAAAGAGTCGGCTATCGACCCGGTGGGTACTTACTTCTCCGAGACCGACCTGTTTGCCGATGGTGGCAATACCGCGTATTCCGCTCAGCCTGCACTGGCTGCCGTTGCTCCGTTCTACAACTCGCTTAGCCCCTTAGGTGTTGGCGGCTTGGTTGGCGGTCGCAATATCAGTGCCGACGGCACCATTAAGGTGGCCTCCGTAGGTCCGGACATCAACGCGAAAAACGATGGTCAGTACGGTATTGCTTTCCGGTACATCGCCGAAGAGCTGAACTCCACTGAGTTCGGTGCCTACTTTGTTAACTACCACGCTAAAGAGCCGACCATCGCTGCTGACTTGGGTCGTTACGCGGGTTTGACCGCAGCTAACACCACGGCCATTGCCGGCGCCATTACACCGGCGATCACCAACGCCGTGGCTTCTCAGTACGCTGCTCGTTTCGGCTATGCCAACGCCAACGCCTTCCTTGCTGCCCTGCAAGGCGGCACAACACCTCCAGGTGTCGCAGCGGCATTCAGTAACTCCGTCGCCTCAAGCGTTACCCAAGCCGCTGGCGGCATCATCACTGCCGACGTAGCCAACCAAGTAAACGCTCACCGTGAGTATTCTGAAGATATCCGTATGTACGGCTTCAGCTTCAACACCACGCTTGGCGATGCTTCGGTATTCGGTGAATTGGCTTACCGCCCGAACCTGCCAATCGGCATCGCCACCACTAACGACCTGCTGGGCGATTTGCTGCGTCAAGCTCCGGCACTGGCGCGTAACCAGACGGTGAACATTGGCGGTCAGCAAGTTGCACTGGGCGACGAGATCCATAACGTCGAGCGCGTAGAAGCGTTCAACACCTCGTTGGGCACCATCTACAACTTCGGCCCTGTTGCGACCTTCGACTCTCTGTTCGGCGTTGCTGAATTGGCTTCCGAGCACCTGCGTGGCAGCGACCTGAAGTACACCGACTTCCAAGGCAACACCCGTTACTACTCCGGCCGTGGCAACACCTCGTATATCTCTGGCGGTGACCGCGACGACCAGGTCAACAAAAACGCTTACGGCTACACCTTGGTGCTCTCGGGTACCTGGAACGACGTATACGCCGGCGTAAACGTTTCCCCGTACGTTGTCTACAAAGACGACTTCGAAGGTAACTCGTACCAGACCGGTAGCTTTATCGAAGGTCGCAAGGCTTACACCGTTGGTGTTAAAGCCAGCTACCTGAACAGCCTGGAAGGCGAGTTGGCCTACACCGAGTTTTCCGGTGGTGGCCAGAACAACTCCAGCCGCGACCGCGACAACATCGGCGTCAACGTTAAGTACTCGTTCTAACACCCTCTATAAAAGAAGCCGGGCGCCTACGGGCGCCTGGACGATGATTGACCACGGAGAATCAAGATGCTGAAAAAGCACACGCTGATTAGTGCAGCGATCGCCCTGGCGTTGACCGCCGGTAGCGCGTTTGCCGCTGTTTCGTCTTCGGAAGCTGCAAAGCTGGGCACTACCTTGACGCCGTTCGGTGCGGAAAAAGCCGGTAACGCGGCAGGCACCATTCCGGCCTGGACCGGTGGCATCACCAAGGCCCCGGCCGAGTACAAAACCCCAGGCCAGCACCATGTTGATCCGTTCGCCGGCGACAAGCCGCTGTTCACCATCACCAAAGCCAACATGGATCAGTACAAGGCCAACCTGACCCCAGGTCAGATCGCCATGTTCAATGCCTACCCAACTGACTACCAGTTGCCGGTGTACCCGACCCGTCGCTCCGGCTCCGCGCCGCAGTGGGTTTACGACAACACCTTGAAGAACGCCACCACCGCCAAGCTGCTGGACGGCGGCAACGGTTTTGCTGACGCCTACGGCGGCATCCCGTTCCCGATTCCGCAAAACGGCGTAGAAGCCGTGTGGAACCACATTGCGCGCTACCGCGGTACTTACATTGTGCGTCGCGCCTCGGAAGTCGCTGTGCAGCGCAATGGCGACTTCACCTTGGTGACCTCGCAGCAAGAAGCGCTGTTCCGTTTCTACGACCCGAAAAGTAACTACTCGGATCTGAACAACATCCTGTTCTACTACCTGTCCTTTACCAAGAGCCCGGCACGCCTGGCTGGCGGCGCGGTACTTGTTCACGAGACCCTGGACCAGGTTAAAGAGCCACGTCAGGCCTGGGGTTACAACGCCGGTCAGCGCCGCGTACGTCGCGCGCCAAACCTGGCCTACGACACCCCGATCGCTGCTGCTGACGGCCTGCGTACCGCCGATGACACCGACATGTTCAACGGCTCGCCAGACCGCTACGACTGGAAGCTGATCGGCAAGAAAGAAATCTACATTCCGTACAACAACTACAAGATCAGCGCGCCGGACGTGAAGTACGCCGACCTGCTGAAAGTGGGCCACCTCAACCCGGCTTACACCCGCTACGAACTGCACCGTGTGTGGGTAGTAGAAGGCACCTTGAAAGCGGGCGCGCGCCACATCTACTCCAAGCGCGTGCTGTTCCTCGACGAGGACAGCTGGCAAGCAGCGGAAGTGGACCAGTACGACGGCCGTGGTGAACTGTGGCGCGTATCGTTGGCTTACCTGAAAAACTTCTACGAGCTGCCGACCACCTGGACTGCCTTGGACGTGTTCCACGACCTGCAAGCCCGTCGTTACCACGTACAAAACCTCGACAACGAAGAGCCGACCACCATCGACTTCAGCCAGCCGATTCCAGACGACGGCTACTTCAAGCCAGCCGCGCTGCGTCGTCGCGGTACCCGTTGATCTAAACCGCCCTGCGGCCTAAACCGTAGGGTGTGCTATGCGCACCGGGGCAACCGTATTGACCCCTGATGCGCGCAGCACACCCTACGGTTTTTGCGTTTCTGCGCCGGGCGTTGCGCGGCTTTTGTAGAGTGTGCTGTGCGCACCAAGCGGTTTGCTGGCAGGCCGCCACGGTGTGCACAGCACACCCTACCGGCCGTTCGGCGTGATTGTGGTGTAGGCAATGCATCGCGGGTTGTGTAGTGTTCGCCAAAGGCCGCTACAGCTGTAGCGGCCTTTGTGTATCAGGGGTATCTATCCTGATGCATCAGAGGTGCCTATAACGTGTCAATCACGCGGGTTTGCCTTAACAAAACATAACGTCTCGTCGATTGTCAGACCTTTCGAAAGCTGGATAGGATAGGCGGCCTGCTAAAAGGCTGATATCCCATAACAATAAAGGGGAAAGGTGTATGAGTGAGCCCGTCATGCGGCGCACCCAGTCTGGTGAAGCTAAGCAACTCCGCACACCAGCGTTCCGCTTCCACTCGCCGCTGGCTAACGTGCTTTCGCTGTGTAGTGTGTTGTCCGTACTGAGTTTCGTGGCACCGTTGCCCGCGCAAGCGGCGACCGACGACTCGGCCACCGTCTACTCGATCCCA
>NZ_JBBNAH010000273.1:0-19309 GCF_037994325.1 Pseudomonas sp. | reverse complement strand
GATTCTTGATGCTTTTGTTTACCATAACTACAGCATCAATGACCTTCCAGGCTCCGTGCGCCTGGGCAAGCAGGTTGTTAGCTGGGGTGAAAGCACTTTCATCTCAAACTCGATCAACTCAATCAATCCGATCGATGCTTCCGCGTTCCGCCGCCCTGGTGCCGAAATCAAGGAAGGCCTTATCCCGGTCAACATGTTCTATGTGAACCAGAGCCTGACCGAGAGCCTGTCGATGGAGACGTTCTATCAACTTGAGTGGGATCAGTCAGTCGCGGACAACTGCGGCACTTTCTTTTCAGGCACTGATGTAGTGGCTGACGGTTGCGACAAAAACCTGACTGCGGGTTCTCCCGCAGTCGCTCCTTTACAGCCGATAGCCGCCGGGTTTGGGCAGGGGTTTGATATCGAGCGCGAAGGCGTGGTGATTCCGCGTGGTGGTGATCGTGATGCGCGCGACAACGGCCAGTATGGCCTCGCCCTACATTGGCTTGGAGAGGACACTGAGTACGGCGCTTACTTTATGAATTACCACAGTCGCTCGCCGTTCTTTAATACCAAAACTGCCGATGCCAATACCTTTACAGCGTTGGGCGCCGTCAACAATGCGGCAAGTATTTTGGGACAGACCTGTGCGGCATTTGGTGGCTTTCCAGCGTGCGCCAGTGCGCCAGGATTCGCCGCCTCCGCTAGCGGGTTGGCGCAAAGTACAGCGTTGGGTAATGGCGAATACTTCATCAGCTATCCGGAAGATATCCGACTGTATGGCCTGAGCTTTTCGACCGTGCTGCCCTTCGGCAGCTCGTGGGCAGGGGAGGTGAGCTATCGCCCGAATGCGCCTGTGCAGATCAACACAACTGCACTTAATACCGCATTGGTGAACCCGCTCACCGATGGTGCAGCTGCCCCAACCATCGACACTGCACCCGGAGCTGAAAACAAGGGTTATCGCCGCAAAGAGATCACTCAGATGCAAACCACGCTGACCCATTTCTTCGATCAGATGCTAGGTGCCAGCCGCCTTACGCTGGTAGGAGAAGTAGGTCTTACGCATGTGGGCGGGCTGGAGCGAACCAGTGAGCTGCAGTACGGGCGCGACTCCATCTACGGGGCCTACAGTGCGGCTAATGACGATGGCTTCGTCACCCGTACCTCCTGGGGCTACCGCGCTCGCGCGATTCTGGACTACCCCAGTGTCTTTGCCGGGGTCAACTTGAAGCCAAACCTGTCTTGGTCCCATGACGTTGACGGATATGGCCCCAACGGCCTATTCAACGAAGGTTCCAAATCCGTCAGCTTGGGACTGGATGCCGATTACCAGAATACCTACACCGCGAGCCTTGCTTACACCGACTTCTTTGGTGGTGACTTCAACACGGCAATAGACCGGGATTTTGTTGCATTCAGTGTGGGCGTGAATTTCTAAGCCGTCGGGAATTTTAAGGACAAGTGTGACTATGAAAACCACAAAAAAAATCTTTCAGTCCAGCGCTCTGGCGTTATCTCTGCTGACCGGCAACGTAATGGCTGCAGTTTCTGTGGAGGACGCAGCCAAGCTGGGCACCAGCTTTACACCCGCCGGCGCAGAGAGGAGCGGTAACGCAGATGGGACTATTCCCGAGTGGACCGGAGGTCTGCCGATGAGCGCCGGTACCGTCGACGACAAGGGATTCCTGAGCAATCCATTTGCCTCTGAGCAACCAATCTTCACTATTACCGCGAAGAACGTTGACCAGTACAAGGACAAGTTGACCCCTGGGCAGTTGGCCATGTTCAAGCGCTACCCAGATAGCTACAAGATTCCGGTATTCACTACGCACCGCTCGGCCGCTCAGCCGGACTTCATCAATGAGGCAACTAAGCGCAATGCGACCAGTACCAAGCTGGTCGAGGGCGGGAATGGTCTGGAGAACTACAAAGAGGGCAGCCCGTTCCCCATTCCGCAAAGTGGGCTAGAGGTGGTTTGGAACCACATTACCCGTTACCGCGGTCGCAGCGCAGTTCGTCTCGTGACCCAAGCGACCCCTCAAGCCGACGGCTCTTTCAGTATGGTTTACATGCAGGATGAGTACGCCTTCAGTAATGGAGTCACCGATGCCAACCCTAATAAAGAAAGCAACATACTTTTCTACTTCAAGCAGCAAGTGACTGCACCACCGCGTTTGGCGGGCAATGTGTTGTTGGTTCACGAGACGCTCAACCAGGTTAAGGAGCCTCGTTTGGCTTGGCAGTACAACGCTGGTCAGCGCCGAGTGCGACGTGCCCCTCAAGTGGCTTATGACGGGCCGGGTACCGCATCCGACGGTCTGCGGACTTCAGATAACTTTGACTTGTACAACGGCTCGCCTGATCGCTACAACTGGGTGCTAAATGGCAAGAAGGAGATCTACATTCCCTACAACAGCTATGGCCTGGACTCGCCCAAGCTGAAATATGATCAGATTATTAAAGCTGGCCATATCAATCAGGATCTTAGCCGCTATGAACTGCATCGCGTGTGGCATGTAACGGGCACTCTGAAACCCGGAGAGCGCCATATCTATGCAAAGCGTGATTTCTACATCGACGAAGACACCTGGCAAATCGCCGAAGCTGATCACTACGACAGTCGTGGAGGTCTATGGCGTGTTGCCGAGGCACATTCCGAGTATTACTACGACAAGCAAATACCGTGGTACACGCTTGAAACGCTGTACGACTTACTTTCCGGCCGCTACCTGGCGCTTGGGATGAAGAACGAAGAGAAAAAATCTTACGAGTTCAACTTCCCGACGAAGGAGGGTGACTATACGCCCGCAGCACTTCGCCAGGCTGGCGTGCGGTAAGTTAGTGACGCTGCGATGGCGCTGATCGGCGGCGAACCCAGAGGGCATCCACTGAGTAGTCGCCGATCCAAATAGGTCGTGACCGGCTGAAAGTAGCCAATTACCAAAGGTAATTTGCATCCAGACGGAATAGAGGACAAACCACGATTTAAAACGTGAACTGTCCTCTGATGCTCGAAACGTGCACTAACACAGAACGCTACTTCGTCGAAGGCTGGATGCTGGAGACCTGGGCCGCCACTACGGGCGGCCATTTTTTTTGGTGTGGACTAATCGCAATCAAAAGCCATTGCCGGTAAAGGCTGTGGTTGCTGATTAAAAATATCGTGCGAGGTGTAAGTTCTTAACTGGTTAACCAATTGCTCGTTTTGAGCTGGTGAATGCGCATGTTCATCAGCCCCACAGTCGTCCTGCCGAAGCATTCACTACTCTGCTCCAACTCCCGCCAACAATGAGCTGCTCGTGGCCACTTGCTACGGGGCTTAAGTCTTCACACGTTACGTATCTCGAACTGTCACGCTCCGTGCCTGAATCAGGTCCACCAGTCGCTGTGCCGGCGGTGACAAAGTGCGTCCTTCAAGCTGCACAATCGCGCACTCTACATACATCTGCGATTGCAAAAGCTCAGGGCGTAGCAGTGAACCAAGGTTCACTAAGCCACCGCTGTGGTCGTCGCGGTCAAGCCAAGAACTCCAAGTAAACAGAATGTTGTCGCTGCATAAGGTCAGATCGCGCAATAACGATAGGTTGTCGCAGGATAGTTCTACTGGCAGTGCCTGATTCGGTTTCATGCCAAACATCGCGCGCAAGCGCGGTGCAAGTGACTTGTCGAGCATCACAGCAGACCAAGGATAGCCCGGCACCTGCGCTGGTGACGGGGGCGTACTCTGCAGAAGCAAAGGGTGCTCTGGTCGGCAGAATATGGACGTTGGCTCGGCCGGGAGCCAGCTCAGACTAAAGCGATCATCTAGTTCTAATTCGCCAGGGTAGGCGACGAAAAATTCGATGTTCTCCTGCTCTAGGTGGAGCAACAGGTTGGGCGTTTGGCTCGCTTCGATGTGCAGCTTTAGCCGTGGGCATTGCTGTTTCAGTTCTATCAGGGCCTGACGAAGCGGTCCACCCATCGCCAACAGGCTAGCCCCAAAGCTCAGTTCCCCGCGTTCAGCATGGGACAAGTAGTAAACCTCATCGGCTAAATCACGCGCACGCCCTAGCAGCACTCTAGCCTTGCCGATCAGGTATCGGCCCGCGGGTGTCGGGCGTACCGAGCGTGTGTCACGGTCGAACAGACGCAGCTCAAACTCGGCTTCCAGTGACTGAATGCTACGACTGAAGGCTGTTTGCGATAAATGCGCGCGCTCAGCTGCTCGGGAGAAATTCAATTCCTCGGCCAGTAACTCAAGATGATGAAGTCGCTTTAGGTCGATTAATGCCTTCAACACATTAGATCCCAGATAAAAATGCATTAGACGCAAATATAGGCCGCCAATAGTGTACGGACAACAGTGCCCGTATCGCATCGCTAGCTGGCTACTGCAGCCCCAACAAAGGGGCGGGCCACAAGGCGTATCAATGCTGAATAACAACCCAACGATAAAGCTGTACAGACAGTGGGGGAGGGAGAGTCCATGGAAATATCTTCGCTAAAAGACAAGGTCAGTGACGCCGAATGGCGTCTGCGAGTGGACTTGGCCGCATGCTACCGGCTGGTTGCTTTGTATGGCTGGACTGACCTGGTGTTCACTCACATCAGCGTTCCTTTGCCCAGCGATGCAGGCGAAAACCAGCAATTTCTGCTGAACCCTTATGGTTTGTTATTCGAGGAGATAACCGCTTCCAGCCTGATCCGCATAGATGCACAGGGCAACAAGCTCAGTTACTCGCCGTTTCCCGTGACGCCAGCTGGCTTCACTATCCACAGCTCCATCCATGAAGTGCGCGAGGATGCGCGGTGCGTTCTGCACACTCATACACGCAGCGGAGTGGGCGTTAGCGCACAGGCGTGCGGTTTGCTACCGATCAGTCAACAGTCCATCTTCGTGCTCAACTCACTTGCATATCACGATTACGAGGGCGTTGCCTTGCGTGATGACGAGAAGCCCCGGCTGCAGGCTAACCTAGGCAATTCGGACTACCTGATGCTGCGTAACCACGGTTTGCTGGTGGTCGGGCGGAGCGTAGCGGATGCCTTCTTGAAGATGTACACGTTCGAGAATGCCTGTCGAATCCAGATCGACGCTCAGGCTGGGGGTAAGTTGATAGAAATTGATCCTGCTGCACGTCAGGGCATCGACGAAGTGGTCAAGGCCGCAACTAGCGGCATGGGCGCAGGCATTGCTTGGCCTGCGCTATTGCGCAAGCTGGACAGAGTTGACCCCAGCTACAAGAACTGACGTCGCACTCACACCAAAAAAACTACTGCGTGCATACCTTGGAGCCAACAAGGCTCGGAAGCTCATCCAAATAAAAAAGTGACTGGTGCGTGCTGTAGTCAGCTGCAACCGGTTGCACTCTAGAGAACAACAAGATGAACGAGAGTGTTAATCCTGTGGCGGCCCAGGTTGATATGCCCGCCACCGAGATAGATGCAGTTATTCGCAAGGCTGCGTGGAGGTTGATCCCCATCCTATTCTTGGCTTATCTGATCAATTTCATTGACCGGGTCAACATATCCTTTGCCAAGTTACAGATGAGTCATGCCCTCGGCCTCGATGAGGTTGCGTTTGGGGTCGGTGCTGGCATGTTCTTCATCGGTTACTTCTGCTTCGAAGTGCCCAGCAACATAATTCTCGAGCGCATAGGTGCCCGTCGTTGGGTACCCATCATCATGCTCGCCTGGGGCCTAGCGACGGTCGCTGTAGCCTTCATCACTACGCCGCTGGAGTTTTACATTGTCCGGTTCTTCATCGGCTTCGCTGAGGCCGGTTTTTTTCCAGGCGTGGTGTTGTTCTTGACCTACTGGTTTCCTCCATCCCATCGCGGTCGGATCATGGCGGTGTTTATGACCGGGCTTGCTATTTCTGGAGTAATTGGCGGCCCACTCTGTGGCGCAATCATGGAGTTCCTCAATGGTTACGCGGGGCTAGCGGGTTGGCAGTGGCTGATGATCGCCACGGGGCTTCCTTGTCTGGTGGTCGGCGTGGGGATTTACTTACTGCTGACCGACCATCCAGATCAGGCTCGTTGGCTTAGTACACGTGAGCGTCAGGTACTCAAGGCTTCCCTGGGCAATCAGGAGCGGCCAAAGGCGTCTATAAAGGCTGGCTTGCTCAATTTCTGGAGCTGGAATAGTGCCTGGATTTACTTTCTGTTGGTGTGTGGCGGCTATGGCGTGTCGTTTTGGATGCCCACACTCTTCAGTCAGGCTGGAGTGGAGTCCAAAGCCCAGATTGGCTGGCTTGTAGCTGTACCCAACTTAATTGGAGCGATTGCCATGTTGCTGATATCCCGTCACTCGGATAGGAGTCTGGAGCGCCGTTGGCACTTGGCAGCCTGTTTTGCAGTGGGCGCTGTTGGCTTTGCAGTGACTGCCAGCCAGCTAGGTAGCGTGGTGGGGCTGTTGATTGGACTGAGCATTACCTGCATCGGAATTTTTGCCGGCGTACCGCTCAGCTGGACCATTCCAACTCGCATGCTCACTCCGTCGGCCGCTGCGGTAGGAATCGCTGTTATTGCATCAGTGGGCAACCTCGGTGGATTCGCCGCGCCAGTACTAATCGGCAAGCTTAGTAATACTAGTGGTGGCTTGGCTGGAGGCTTTCTGGTGATCGGCGCACTGCTGCTGCTTGGGGCTCTGTGGACTGCTGTGACTGTACGTATACCTAAGTAGCTTTTGTCTATGGGGTAATACAGGTGTTGCTCTAGCGTCACTATGAAAAAGACATCGCTCACAACAGCGTTTGAATCATGCGATCTGCCTGAGCGCCATCTTCGCGCCATCCTTGGACGCGTTAAACCTCGCCGGTGTGAATCTAGGCCTATGCGGGTAGTGATTCGAACGCCGGCTTTTACTGAACACAGTGATTCCTGGTAATAACCTGAGGAGCAACTCAATGACGTTTCCACGAGCCTTGGCATTTGATGTGTTCGGTACGGTAGTTGACTGGTATTCGAGTATTGCGCGTGAAACTAATGCATTTCTGTCCCAGTACCTACCATCGGTAAGCCCTACGGATTTCGCATTGCAATGGAGGGAGTTGTATCCGCCGGCCATGCGCGAGTGCGTGAGCGGCAATAGAGGGTTTGTTGTTCTAGACACACTGCACTATGAAACTTTGCAGACGCTGTTGGGAACGCATGGGCTAGACGTCAGCCAAATCGACCCGGATGTCTTGTGGGCGCTGGCTTATGCTTGGCGTCGTCTGGATCCTTGGCCAGATGTTCCTAAAGGACTAGTGCAACTTCGCAGTCGCGTTCCTGTTGTGACTTTATCTAATGCGAATGTGGAATTAATGGTTGCACTGAACCGCTTTAACGGATTGCAGTGGGATGCCGTCTTAGGGGCGGAGTTTGCACAAACCTATAAACCGAACCCTGAGGCCTATCTCCGAACGGCACAAGTGCTAGGCCTAAAACCGCAGCAACTATGTTTAGTCGCATGCCATCACAGCGACCTCTCGGCGGCAAGAGCGTGTGGTTTGTTGACCGCTTATATTGATCGACCTATGGAGTACGGTGGGGCTCCTGCGCCTGACGCGGGGTATGCCCAGGACTGGGACTGGCAGGCAAAAAGTTTCACTGAGCTTGCGTTTCAGTTGCAGAGTTAGGAACGGCCCAGCCGCAATCTAGCTGGGCCGCTTTACTCATGCATGGAGTGCAACTTGATGGCGAGGCGTCATGTCCGCGCAGGATATGAAAAATGAAACGGGTTGCTCGCTGAAGGCGTGGTGTGACCGGATCCCAAGGGGGGGCGAGTGAATGAGCGGGGAGGGCGCGCTTAAGGTTTGTACCTCAGCACACTGAATGCTCGCGTAAATGCTGTTTTCTCGCCTTGCAACAGTGTCACTCGATGTTCGCGCAGCGCACGTGATGGGCTGATTTCACCGAGCACTAAGTCAGTAAAAGCATCGACATCACACTGTACCTTGATGGCTACGTCCACCGGGCTGATACCAGATCGAGCCCGTAGCGTGCCGTCATTCACCTCGATGTGAAAGACCTCTGTTGCGACATGAAACTCATAACTCTCCCTCAACTTGGAGCTGGTCGCTGCATCGTGCGCACCGCTTAAACACAGCGCAATCAGTTCCGCGCGTGCAGAGGATGGCTCAATGCGCTCGTCAATTGGCAGAGACAAGCCCCACAGGCCTAGCGATACAAGTGGCTCGCGCAGTTGCTCACCCAACTCTGTCAGCTCGTACGCTGGCGTCGTCGACGACAGTGGCTGTGTGGTCTGACGAATTACGCCGTTCTCCACAAGCATGGCCAAGCGCTCGGATAACCGATTGGTGCCCATAGCCGGTAGCGTCGCGAGCAACTCCTTGAACCGTTTGGGCCCTAAGAGGAGTTCACGAACGAGCAGGAGGGTCCATCGATCACCCAGCACGTCTAACGCGCGGGCTATGGGGCAAAGTTGACCGTATGTTTTGTTTGGCATGGCGGCATTGTACAAAACTTTCTTTCGGATCGGAACGTGACAGGTTTGCCCATCACCTGCCTGCAAGGTGGCTGTCTGCACGCTTAAAGAAACACAGCAGGCGGGTATCGTTTACTGGCTCGCCGGTGTATTAGCTTTCCATTAAGCTACATTAAACGTATAGCGTGGTAGGAGGCGTGTGATACAGCTCATTGTGCAAGCGATGGCGCCCACGACGCAGACGCGGTTCGATACCGACAACCAGCGAATCAGGAGCTAGGAGTCGGCGTTGGACCGCGCGTTTAGCTGAGGTCCTTTGGTGCGGCAACCCATAGAGCTAATCGCCGCTTTATGCCTTTTGGTGCTCAATCGATGCGTTTTTATTTCTTCTAAGGCTGCCTCTACCTTGCAAGACTGACTCCCTTTGCTACCGCCAACGGAGTTCAGCATGCCGTCTCGCCAGCTCAAACTCGGTGCGTTCATGCGCCCGGTGAGTATTCATACCGGTGCCTGGCGTTACCCAGGTGCGTTTCGCGATGCCAATTTCAATTTCCAGCACCTCAAGCGTTTTGCCCAGACGCTTGAGCGTGGGCGCTTTGACGCGTTTTTTATGGCTGACCACCTGGCGTTGCTGAATATGCCGTTGGAGGCGTTGAAACGCAGCCATACCGCCACATCGTTCGAGCCGTTCACCTTGCTCTCGGCGCTGAGCCAGGCTACAGAGCACATCGGCCTGGTCGCTACGGCGTCCACCAGCTTTGAAGAGCCCTTTCATATCGCCCGGCGCTTTGCCTCGTTGGACCACCTGAGTAATGGCCGCGCAGGGTGGAATATCGTCACCACTTCCAACCCCGAGGCGGCGCTGAATTTTGGCTTGGAGGAGCATATCGAGCACGACCAACGCTACCAACGCGCGCGGGAGTTTTACGATGTGGTGACGGGATTGTGGGACAGCTGGGCGGAGGATGCGTTTATTCGCGAGGCCGACAGCGGTGTGTATTTCGACCCGGAACGTTTGCACCGTCTGGATCATAAAGGCGAGTTTTTCCAGGTGCGCGGTCCGCTGCATATCGCCAGGCCGCCGCAAGGTTGGCCGGTGATTGTGCAAGCGGGTGCCTCAGAAGCCGGACGGCAGTTAGCGGCGCAAACCGCTGAGGTGATTTTCGCCGCCCATAGCACCTTGGCCGACGGCCAAGCCTTTAATGCCGATATCACCCGGCGCATGGCCGAACTGGGTCGCCCCCGTGAGCATTTGAAAATTCTGCCCGGCGTTTTGGTGGTGGTCGGCGACACACGGGAAGAGGCGCAGGCCACCCGCGCCCATCTCGATAGCCTGGTGCATTACCAGAGCGCCATTGCTTCGCTGTCGATTGCGTTGGGGCATGACGCTTCCACGTTCGACCCCGATGGCCCGCTGCCAGAAATCACCGAGACCAACGCCAGCCACACCAGCTTGCAGCGGGTGCAACAATTGGCCGAACGCGACAACCTCACGGTGCGGCAATTGGCGCAACGCCTGGGCGGTTATGCCGGTTTGGCGTTTGTCGGCACCGCCACCGACATCGCTGATGAGATGCAGGAATGGCTCGAAAGCCATGGCTCGGACGGCTTTAACGTGATGTTCCCGTGGTTGCCCGGCGGGCTGGATGATTTCGTCGATAAAGTAGTGCCCGAGCTGCAACGTCGCGGCATTTATCGCCGTGAATACGAAGGCACCACGTTGCGGGAAAACCTCGGTTTGCCACGGCCGGAAAATCGCTTTTTCCCGACGCCAAACGTGGCGCGTTAGAGCGGCTGCAGCAGCGTTTTCGATGTTATCGCAATAATCACTAAGCGGAATTAGGATATAGAAAACTATTATTTATTGTTATAAGGGCGCACAGCCTATCGTGCGCTCTACCTCAGGATGAAACAGTAGTTCGAGCCGCGAATGAAGAGCTTCTCCGAAAAGGATTCTGCCGTGTTAACTCTCCCTGAAGGGGAGAGCCAACCGCTGTCCATTCGTGCCAAGGCCTTGGTGTTTAACGACCCCCGCTCGCGGGAATTGTTGGGCTATCTGGACCGTTTGGCGCCCAGCGAAGTGCCCGTATTGATCAATGGCGAAACCGGTACTGGCAAAGAGCTGGTTGCCCGCTATTTACACCGCATGAGTGGCCGCACGGGTCGCTTTGTGGCGGTGAACTGCGGAGCCATCAACGAAAACCTCGCCGAGAGCGAATTGTTTGGCCACGAGGCGGGCGCATTTTCCGGTGCCACCGGCCGGCGTATCGGCTGGTTCGAAGAGGCCGATGGCGGCACCTTGTTTCTCGACGAGATCGGCGATTTGCCGATGCCGCTGCAAGTGAAAATGCTCCGTGCGTTGCAAGAGCAAGAAATCGTTCGTGTCGGCTCGCGCAAGCCAATCAAAGTGGACATCCGCCTGCTCACCGCCACCAACGTCAACCTCGAACAAGCCGTGGACGCCGGCAACTTCCGTCTCGATTTGTTCTACCGCATCAATGTCGCCCAGGTCGATGTGTTGCCGCTGCGAAACCGGCCTCTGGACGTTTTGCCGCTGGCCGAACACTTCCGCGACCGCTACTGCCAACGGCTAAAAATTGCTCCGCCGATGTTTTCCGAAGCGGCGGTTAATGCGCTGCTGGACTACGCCTGGCCGGGCAATATTCGCGAGCTGGAAAACGTCGTGCACCTGGCGTTGTTGGTGGCCACCGGCAAAGTGATTCGCCCGCAAGATTTGAAGTTTGCCGGCGGTGGGCTGGCGGCACGAGCCGTCGCCACCGCCAGTGCCGTGCCGCGTTTACCGCAAGACGTGATTCGCGAGCAATTGCAGCGCTTGTTTGAAGTGCCGGGGGAGTCACTGTTCAAAGACTTGGAACAGTTGCTGGTAAGCGAGGCGTATGCCTGGTGCAGCTACAACCAAGTGCGCAGCGCAGCCTTGTTAGGGATTACCCGCAATGCGATGCGCACGTTGTTGGTGAACCATGGGTTGATTAAGTCGGCGGAGCGTAGTCGGCCGTAATTGATCGTCGTGCGGCTTAATGCATCCGACGGTAGCCTCTGGATCCCCGCCTGCGCGGGGATGACGGTGGAACTCAATAAATCTCCGTCATTCCCGCGCAAGCGGGAATCCAGAATCGCGAAGCAAACCTCGACGTAGGGTGTGCTTTGCGCACCAGGGCATACATGCAGCGCAACCTACGCTTAATTGCTTGCGGCCTCACTCGATCCGGTATGACGCGCCGCGCGCAACCGTGGCAACAACTCCGCCCCCAAATGAATCGCCTCTTCCAAATGCGGAAACCCGGACAAGGTAAAACTGCTCACTCCAAGCTGCCGGTACTCCTGCAACCTTGCTGCCACTTCTTCATAACTCCCCACCAACGCCGTCCCTGCGCCGCCGCGCACCAACCCGACGCCGGCCCATAAATTGGGCGATACCTCCAACTCCTGCGCTCCCGGTTGGCGCCCCCTGTGCAGTTCGTTCTGCCGTGACTGGCCGACCGACTCATAGGCATCCAATTGCTGTTGTGCGCGGTCGATGGCGTCCTTGGGAATTTCCTTGATCAGCCGCTCCACCTGCGCCCAGGCCTGCTTTGAGGTGGCCGCCGCGAACACATGCAGGCGCAAGCCAAAGCGCAAATCGCGCCCGGCCTGTTGCGCCAATCCGCGCATTTTCTGCATACGTTCGGCAATCATCGCCGGCGGTTCGCCCCACATCAGATACACGTGGGCCTGGCTGGCGGCCACCTGTTCGGCGGCTGCGGACGCGCCACCGAAATACAGCTGCGGCAGCGGGCTAGTCGGCGGTTCCTGCTCCAGGTGCCCGGTGCGGTAGTGCTTGCCTTGGTGGTGTTGGCCTTCGCCCGCCCACAAGCTTTGGAACAGTTGCAGAAACTCTTCAGTGCGGCTGTAACGTTCGTCGTGCTCAAGAAAGTCGCCAAGCGAGCGTTGTTCAAAACGGCTGGAGCCACTGACCACATGCAACGCCAGGCGATTGCCGCAGATGCGCTGCAGAGTCGCGGCTTTGTGCAGGGTGTAGGCGGGCAGTTCGACGCCGGGGCGCAGGGTGACCAGAAACTTCAGGCGCTGCACCTCTTGCGCCAGCACCGTGGTGATTAACCAGGGGTCTTCGAAGCCACTGGCGGTGGGCACCATAATGGCGTCGAAACCGCTCAGTTCGGCGGCGCGCACGATCTGCCGCAGGTAGTCCAGGGTGGGCGCGCGCTCGCCCTTGGGGAACAGGCCGGACTTGGGCAAGCCGCTGCTGGTCAGGTGGTGGCCGTCGCCGTTGGTGGGCAGAAACCAGTTCAGTTCCAAGTCGTCAGTGCCCATGGGCGTGAACCTCCGTTATTACGCCGCGTGCGCGTAGCCTGGGCAGCAGGTCTTCGCCCACCCGTAGAATCTCTCGCACGGCCGGCAAGCCTTGCAGCACGACATGGCTAATGCCCAGCCCATGTAACTCCTCCAAGCGCCCGGCCACTTGCTCGACGCTGCCCACCAACAGTAACGGCAGGCGAGGGGAAGGGCGCCACAGGTTGGGGTAAATCTCAAAACGTCGCGCCGGCGAAGCGGCGAATTCCAGCACCGAGGCGTCGCCATAGCCGCTGGGCAAGGTCAGGCTGTGGCGTTGTTGTTCCAGCCAGGCGTCGGCGGCGGCCCACGCTTGTGCGGCGTCGTCGCGGACGATTAAACCGAGCGACGTGGCAAAGGTTAGGTCGCGACCTTGCTGACTAGCCAATGCCCGCAGGCGTGTGATGGTGGCGCCAAGGCGCTGAGGGTGCTGCGCTTGCAGCAAACACTGGTCGGCGTAGGCGGCGATCAGGCCCGGGCTTTGTGCTTCGTCGAGCAGTAACGGCAGCGGTTGGCGTGGTGGCAGGCCGGCGTTTTCCAGGTGAAAGTATTGGCCGGCAAAATCCAGCGGCGCGCTGGCCGGGTCGAGCAAATGGGCGAGGATGCGCAGGTATTCGCCGCTGCGTTCATTGCGTTGGTCGCGGTTCAACAGGTCGCCAAACACCCGCCGCACGCTGCTGTGTTCACCGTCCAGCAGGTGCAGGCGCAAGCGGTTATGGCTGATCGATTGCAGGCTGTGCGCTGCCGCCGCGAGCGCGGCGGGCAGCATCACTTCGCTGGGAAAACTGGTGGTCAAGGTTAGGCGCGTGGTGTGCGCGCAGAGCGCCGCCGCCACGGTAAAACTTTCCGGGTTGCCGGGGGCGCTGGGAATAAACAAACCCTCCAGCCCGGCGTACTCCGCCGCCTGGGCCAGTTGCACCCAGGCGCCAAATGGCGGCGGTTCGCCGCTCGCCAAGGCGTCGGGGGCAGAGGACAAACGCCAGCTAATGGATAGGCTCATGGGCGCCATCATCCCACCGCGACACCACCCTGGGTAGAGGTCGCGGCCCGTGTCGCCGGCTGCCAGCCAAGGGCCGGGGCGATCTCCTTGGCAATGGTTTCCAGCCGCCGAAGAATCTGCGCCTGGGTCGAGCTTTCCGACTGTACCAGCGGCAGGAAGTAATCGGCATAGCCCAGCAACGAAGGGTCGTTGCGCAGGCTGGCGATCACTTCATCCGGGTGGCCGTGGTGGACGTTGAGCAGCGCCAGGTGCTGCTCCAAGGTAGTGGCCTCATCGATGATGCCTTCGCGGATCAGGCGCGGCACATGCAGCTCGATATCCGGCGCCAATTCGGCCTGGGCGGTTTGCCGGTCTTTGGCCGGAAACACGGCACGTACCACACCGATGCGCGGCGTGCCGTCGGTGCGGGTCCAGGCGTTTAGGTACGCATCAGCCAGCGGCTTTTGCACGGTCAGCGGGTCGTGGGTCGCGGTGCCCAGCAACAAGCCATTGCCGTGACGCGCAGCTTCGGCCGCGCCCTCGACGCTGCCGTGGGAATGCCATAGACGCTTGGCCAACTCCGGCGCTGGGGGTTGCAGGCTGGCCGTGCCTAAGGGAGCGCCGGACAAGGCTTTGTGCAACCCACCCAAGTTCTTCCAGAACAGCGCCTGGCTTTGCTCGGCATCCCGGCCAAACGCATCAAATACCTGCAAGTTGGCGCCACCGCTGCCCAAGCCCAACTGCACGCGGCCGCCGCTGATTTCATCGAGAACGGCAGCGTCTTCGGCCAGGCGCAGGCTGTCTTCCAAAGGCAGGACGATGATGCCCGTGCCCAGTTCAATGCGTTGGGTGCGGGCGGCGACGGCGGCCAGCAATACCAACGGCGAAGAGGCCTGGCCAAAGCCGCCGCTGAGGTGGTGCTGAGCGATCCAGCCGCCGTCGAAACCGAGGGCTTCGGCGACTTCGAATTGTTCGATCAGGTTGCGGTAGGTTTGCTTGGCGTCACGGCCAAAAGCGTGGGTAAGGAAACCGAGTTTGAAGCGACGTTGGGTCATGACCAAGATTCTCTGTGATGGCTGTGGGCCGATCGCGGCTAAAGCCGCTCCCACGGGTACCGGTGCGGCTACGCGTTGTGTTCAGCAGCGATGCTTTTCCAACCGAGCGCCGGGGCTATGTCTTTGGCGATGCGTTCGAGGTGCCGTATCGCCTCATCCAGTCCGGTAGAACTGGTCTGCACCTGGACCACCAAATGGTCGCCGTCCTGCAACTTCGCACCTTGCGCCAAGCGCCGCACGATGGTGTCGCTGTTGCCATGCAACACCCCCAAGCGATCCAGCTCTTCAGCAAAGGTCAGGCCCGCATCAGCGGGGTAAACACCAATGCGGCGTTGCCGCTCGATATAGGTGCTGATGTCGTGGCGCAAGCTGGAGTGCGGATCTCTTGCGTCGACGCCGGGGAATACCGCGCGTACCAGGGCGACGCGCGGCGTGAGACTGTCATGCGGGTTCCAGGCTTCGCGGTAGCGGTGGATCAGTTCGACGCTGCCGGTGCTGGGCAGGCGCGGGTTAGGCGCGACGATCAGGCCGTTGCCGCGCTGGGCGACGTCTTCTACCCGTGAGGTGGCTTCCCAGAGGCGTTCGCCCAGGCTGGGCGCGGCCGGGTTAAGCGTCTGGCCGTTTGTGTTCAGGGCGGCGCCGGCGAGGATATGGTGCAGGTGGTTGATGCGGTTGTCGTAGAGCGCGTGCCGCTCGCCAAGGTCTTGTTCAAAGGCGGTGAAACTGTCCGGGTCAAACCCCGAGCCCAGGCCCAGTTGCAGGCGACCGTCGGCCAGTAGGTCGAGCACGGCGGCATCTTCGGCCAGGCGTAACGCCGGCTCGTGGGGCAGGACGACAATCCCCGTGCCCAGCTTGATGCGCCGCGTGTGTTGCGCCACCGCCGCCAATAACGGCAGCGGAGAAGGCAGGCGGCCGGTTTCACAGCCCAAGTGATGTTGCGCCACCCAGCCGCTGTCAAAGCCCAGTTCTTCGGCGACACGGAACAATTCGACGGCGTTGTGGTACACCTGCGGCGTATACGTTGGGCTGTAGATTCGGTTGAGAAACCCCAGGGAAAAACTCATGGGCGCACCTCGCTGCTGTCGGTGTTCAGGGGAATGGCGGCCAGCGCTTTGATGCTGTCCGGCTGCGCCACTTCACCGGGTAAACCGTTAAATGGGCTGATGGTTAGAAATCCTTTGGCCAGCCACACGGCTTCGTCTTCTTGCTCGGCTACGCCGGCCGGCGGTACGGCGCCAAAGCTGATGCCGGGTTTGCCGGCCTGGTCTTTGAACAGGGTGCCGAGGTCATCGGTGTAGATCACTTGGAATGGCACCTGACGACCAATGCGGGTGACGTGAATACCCTTGATCGCACCCGTGGCCGGCAGGTTGACGTTCAGGCCGACACCCTTGGGTAATAGCGCGCCATCGGCCTGACGGTTACGCTCAAGCGTTGCGACCAAGCGCCCGACAATCGAGGCCACACGGCCGGTGTCGCGCTCTTTTAAATCCACGCTGACAGCAATACTCGGCACCCCACGTTGCAGGGCGGTGGCCGCGGCATTGAAGGTGCCGGAGATATTGTTTAACGCGCCCAGGTTATTGCCGGGGTTGGGGCCGACGATGACCAAGTCCGGGTTGGGTAGGACTTTTTCCAAGCCCAGCAGTAAGGCCATCACCGGCGTTCCGCTGATTTCGATAGTGACTTCCTGGCCCGCGCAGGCCGGACTTTCGCAGCGGCCTTTTTCGCTGGTGGTGAGGTAGTAACTGTCGGGGTAGGTGGGGTTTTTGTCGCGCCCAACCTTTACTTCACGGCCGTAGAAAAACGCACCACCGCGCGCGCTTTGCTCGGTATACGGCGCGGCGATTTTCACGGTGTGCCCCTGGGCTTTCAGGGTCTCGTACAGCGCGCGGATATTCGGGTGGTCGTAGCCGTCGTCGTTGCTTAGCAGAATATTTAGCGCGTTGGCCGACGGGGCGCTTAGGGCGAGCAGCAGCGCGCCCCAGATCCGTTTCTTCATACGGCAACCGCCTCTTTAGTCAGGCGATTCACCGGGCGCTTAAGGCCCAGGTGATCGCGCAGCGTGGTGCCTTCGTAGTCGGTGCGGAACAGGCCACGGCGTTGCAGTTCGGGAATCACCTGCTCGACAAAGGTTTCTAACGCATTCGGGAATACCGGGAAGAACACGTTAAAACCGTCGCTGGCGTAGGCCTGGAACCAGGCTTCGAAGATGTCGGCGATATCCGCGGCGGTACCGATAGCCGGGTTGCCGCCGGCCAAGCGCAGGTACAGCTGGCGAATGCTGAGGTTTTCCCGGCGGGCGAGGGCGATCACTTGGTCACGCCGGCTGCCGCGCTGGCCCACTGGGGTATCGGGTAGCGGGCCGTCAATGTCGTAGCCCGCCAAGTCGATATCTTCGCCCAAGGTATCCGCCAATAAACGCAGGCCTACCACGGGGTCGATCAGCGCCTGCAACTGGTCAAACTGCGCCTGAGCTTCTTCACGGGTGCGGCCTACGAACGGCGTGATGCCAGGCAGGATTTTGATGTCATTCGGGGCGCGGCCAAAGGTGGCGGCCTGCTCTTTGATCTCGCGATAAAACTGCTGCGCCGCTTCGATATCGTGGTGACCGACAAAAATCGCTTCTGCTACCCGCGCGGCCAGCGCACGGCCTGCCGGCGAGGCGCCAGCCTGCACCAGTACCGGATGGCCCTGCGGCGAGCGCGCCACGTTGAGCGGCCCGCGCACCGAGAAGTGCTCGCCCTTATGGTTGAGCACATGCAGTTTGTCCGGGTTGAAGTACACGCCGCTGGCCTTGTCGCGCACAAAAGCGTCATCGTCCCAGCTGTCCCATAGGCCCTTGACCACGTCGTGAAATTCTTCGGCTCGCTGGTAGCGGTCGGCGTGTTCCACATGGTTTTCGCGGCCAAAATTCCAGGCTTCGTCGGAGACCACTGAGGTCACCAGATTCCACGCCGCACGGCCCTTGGAAATATGGTCCAAAGACGCGAATTTACGGGCGATATGGTACGGCTCGTTGTACGTGGTGGTGGCTGTGGCGATCAGGCCGATACGTTCTGTGACCGCCGCCAACGCCGATAGCAACGTCAGCGGTTCAAAGTGTTCACCCCGCGCCGTGCGGCTAAGGGCATCGATATGATGCCCCCACAGTGCGACTACATCGGCGATAAACAGCGCATCAAACTTGCCACGCTCGGCCAGTTGCGCAATACGCTTGAAATGGTCGAAATCCTGACTGGCATCGGCCTGCGCATCCGGGTGCCGCCAGGCGGCCACATGATGGCCGCTGTTGGCGAGAAACACGTTCAGGTGCAGCTTGTCGCTGCGCCGTGGTTGCTCGTTCAAGTTGGACATGATCGGCCTCCTCAGTAGGTGTACGACAGGCGCACGCCCGCACTGCGTGGGTCGCCTTCAGCGGCCACACTGGTGCCTGGCAGGAAGAAGTTGCGGGTCAGGTCGTACTCTTCATCCAGCAGGTTGCGCGCCCACACGCCGGCGCTCCATTTGCCGTTGCGCGGCGACAGGGTGACGCTGGCGTTGACCAGCCAGTAGGGGTTAACGGTGTAATCCTTGCCGAGCAGAATTTCCTGCTTGTACTCGTCGCGGTAGCTGTAGTTGGTTTCGGCGCGGATTTCGAACTGGTCGACGGGCCAGGTGTAGGCGAAGGAGCCGCCGTAGCTCAGGCGGGGGAAGCTCAGATCTTCGCCTTTGTAGTTGTTGTAACGCTCACCACCAGCGGCCAGGGTTGCTGCGCCGTTGACCGCGTTGAAGTCGTCGGTGTATTTGCCTTTTTTGTAGCCCAGGTATTGCTGGATTTCCAGACCGTCCACTGGACGCCACAGCAGTTCCAGTTCGCCACCGTAAATTTCCGAGCGCGGGGCGTTTACAAAGGCGCCCACCAGCGAGTTGGACTGCTGGCTGTAGGTCAGGCCGAGCACTTGCTGGTCGTGGTAGCCGTAGTAAAACAGCGCGCCGTTAACCCGAAGGCTGTCGGTGAAGTCGCTTTTGAAACCGACTTCAAAGGCATTCACCGATTCCGGGTCGAAAGGCTCCAGCGCCAAGGCGTTGCCGCTGTTGTGCGCGGTGTAACCGCCGGATTTGTAGCCCCGGCTATAGGTGCCGTACAGCAAGTGGTTCGGGGTTAACTGGAACTCCAAACCGATCTTGCCGGAGGTGCCGCTGTTGGAGAACGAGGTGTGGTCCGGGAACGCGCTTTGCCCTGGGAATAGCGTGCCGTTCAGAAAGCCTGAGTAGTAATCCTCGGCCTCGCGCTTTTCATGTTCCTGACGCAAGCCAAGGATGCCTTTCAACTGATCGGTGAAGGCGTAATCCACTTGGCCGAATACGCCCTGGGTTTGCACTTTCTGCACATAACTGGTCAGGGTCGAGAAGCCCAAACGGTCGGTAAAGTCCGAGTTGAATTTCTCGTTCAAGCGGTCCTGGGAAATAAATACCCCGGTGACCCAATTGAGTTGCTGTTTGCCATCCGAACCCAGTCGTAGTTCTTGAGTGACGCTGTTTACCC
>NZ_JBBNAH010000272.1:0-16574 GCF_037994325.1 Pseudomonas sp. | reverse complement strand
GGGTGTCTTTGATATGGGCGATGCGCCCGGCAAGGATGCTGTAGTCCACGCCGGTTTCCCGTGCGACCACGCCGAGCAGGGGTGCATAGGTGGCTTCGCCCTGGAAGGTCAGACGCACGATGCGCCCACTGACATGGGCAAAGGCATCGCGCTGTTCGTTTTCGTCGATCTGCTCGGCTTCCATGACGAAGCGCTTAGTGGTTGGGTGTTTCGGGTGCAGGAACACCTCGGTCACAGGGCCATGTTCAACGATTACGCCGGCATCCATCACCGCTACGCGGTCGCATACGCGGCGGATCACGTCCATTTCATGGGTGATCAGCACGATAGTCAGGTCTAGTTCGCGGTTGATCTGCGCCAGCAGATCCAGCACCGAGGCGGTGGTTTGCGGGTCGAGGGCGCTGGTGGCTTCGTCGCAAAGCAGAATTTTTGGCTTGGTCGCCAGGGCACGAGCAATGCCGACGCGCTGTTTCTGCCCGCCAGATAACTGCGCCGGATACTTCTTGGCGTGATCACTAAGGCCTACGCGCTCGAGCAATTCAGCAACGCGCTGGTCAATGGCACTGGACGACAGCTCGCCGGCCAGTTTCAGCGGCAGGGCGATATTATCGGCCACCGTTTTGGAAGAAAGCAGGTTGAAGTGCTGAAAGATCATGCCCACTTGCTGGCGAAAACGGCGCAGGCCGGTGGCATCCAATGCGGTGACATCTTCGCCATCCACATCAATGCGCCCGCCGGAAGGTTCCTCCAGACGGTTGATCAAACGCAGCAAGGTACTTTTGCCGGCGCCGGAGTGGCCGATGATGCCAAACACTTCGCCGCGGGCGATGTTCAGGTCGGTAGGTTGCAGGGCTGCGATGTCGCGGCCATTGACGCGATACGCCTTATGGACGTGATGAAAGTCGATCACTCGTTAAACCTTTTGGGCTTGGCGGTCTGCCGGATAGGCATAAAGGAGCGCTAGTCTAACCGGCACTTTATAGACCGTAAAAATATTTGTATTCCTATGGCTATAGCTTTCAGTTCTAAGTGGAAGCAACTGTCGTCATAGTCTAGAAGGTGTTGCGCGGGTTACCTGGCCTGCGTGTGTGCAGGCCGGGCAATTCGGGGCTTAGCCCTTGGCTTGCGGGGTCAGCAGCAGGCGCGGTACTTGCTCCAGTTTCAGGGCCTGCGACAGGCGCGGGCTGAAGCTTGGGTCTAGGCGTTTGATCCGCGCCAGCAACAGTGAGGCGACCCACGGGTAGTCCTTGGCCTGGCGTACTTCGATGCGCACATCGCAGTTGAAAGTCACCACGTCGGCAGCCACCGCATCGAGCAGGCTGCGCAGGCGTTCGTTGTCTTGATTGTCCAGCATCGGCAGCGAGACGACGCTGCTCGCGGCGGCGGGGTTGATGATGCGCGCGTTAGGTTTTGCTGCTTCGGTTACCACTGGGGCTTGCACAACGGGCGCTTCGCTTGGCGTTGCGGCCTTGGCTTTTTCGGCGGCGATGCGCTGCTGGCGTAGAAGTTCTGCGCGGTCGGCGGCGTCTTTGGCGGCGGCTTGGGCCGCGCGGGCGCGCTGTTGTTCGGCGGCATTTAGTTCTGCGGCACGGGCCTGGGCGATGGAGGCATCCAGGCCTTTGGTCAGTGCGGGGGCTTGGGGCATCAGGCTACGGGCGTGGCTCAGGGCTTTGGTCGCGGTGTCCAAGTCGCCTTGTTGTAAGGCGTTTTGGCCCTGCTGCAAATAGGCGTCGGCCAGCTGCCGTTGGTATTGCTCCAAGCGTGTATCGCCCTGGGCGCGCGGGGCGATGGTGTTCAATTGCTCTTCAGCGGCGGTGAGTTGGCCAGCGTTAAGGCTTTGCTCAACCTGGCGGAAGGCGGCGATCAAATCGTCGGTCGGTAGATTGGCAACCTTCGGCGCGGCCTGATGGCAGGCGGCTAACAGCAGTGAAATCGCCAGAACGGGTAGGTAACGGGAGGCGAACAGCTTCATTTATGCAACTCTCGGGTAGCGCAAAACCGGCGAGTTTACACCGCCGCGCGGGGCGTACCAAACGCCGCGCAACGCCGGCCGACGTAGCGCCTCAGGCGTGGCGACGAGGCAGGGCAAAGCTCAGTAAAAACAGCGTGGCGGCGGTGACCACAATGGATGGGCCGGCCGGGGTGTCTTTAAACCACGACATGGCCAAGCCGCCACACACTGCGATCACGCCCAGCACACTGGCGCCGCCGGCCATCTGCTCCGGTGTACGCGAGTGGCGCTGCGCGGCGGCGGCCGGAATGATCAGCAGCGAGGTGATCAGCAGCACGCCGACGATTTTCATCGCCACGGCAATCACCACCGCGATCAGCAGCATCAGCGCTAGGCGCAGGCTGGCCACCGGCAGGCCTTCGACTTTGGCCAGCTCTTCATGCACGGTCACGGCCAGCAGGGGGCGCCACAGCGCGACCAACGTCACCAGCACCAGTGCACTGCCGGCGAGAATCCAGATGAGGTCATTGATGCTCACAGCCAAGAGGTCGCCGAACAGATAGCCCATCAGGTCGATACGCACGTCGTGCATAAAGCTCAGCACTACTAAGCCCAGCGACAAGGTGGTCGGCGCCAAAATGCCCAGCAGCGTGTCCGAAGCCAGCGGCTGGCGCTGTTGCAGGGTGAGCAGCAACACGGCCAGCAGCACGCAACCAACGGTAACCGCCAAGGTTGGGCTGATATCCAGCAGAAAGCCCAGGGCTACACCCAGCAGTGCGGCATGGGACAGGGTGTCGCCAAAATAGGCCATGCGCCGCCAAACCACGAACGAGCCCAAGGGCCCGGCGACCAGCGCCAGGGCGAGCCCGGCGAGTAACGCGTTAAGCAGGAAATCAGGCATGGTTACAGCCGTCTCCATGGACATGGGGCTGCACTTTTCCCTGATGTACTTGGCCGTGAATGGTCAGGCCACTGGCCGCAGCCTGGCCCTCGACAACGCCGCCATGCAGATCATGGGCGTGGTCATGGTGGTGGTGATAAATCGCCAAATCTTGTGCGTCCTGGCCGAAGAGCTCGACAAACGCCGGGTCGCCGCTGACCTGTTCCGGGTGGCCGGAGCAGCATACATGGCGGTTCAGGCACACCACCTGGTCGGTGGTGCTCATCACCAGGTGCAGGTCGTGGGACACCATCAACACGCCGCACCCATGGCGATCGCGCAGGCGGGTGATCAGGCGATAGAGGTCAGCCTGGCCGGCCACATCGACGCCTTGCACCGGCTCATCCAACACCAAGAGTTCGGGCTTGCGCAGCAGGGCGCGGGCCAGCAGCACACGCTGCAGCTCGCCACCAGAAATGCTTTGCAGCGGGCTGTCGATAACTTGGGTGGCACCCACTTCCTCAAGGGCCGCCTGGGCTGAGTGGCGATCAACGCCTGGCACCAGGCGCAGAAAGCGCAGCACGGTGAGCGGCAAGGTGGCATCCACATGCAGCTTCTGCGGCATATAGCCGATGCGCAATTTGGGTTTGCGCCAGACGCTGCCAACTTCAGTTTTCAACAGGCCCAGTACGGCACGCACCAAGGTGGTTTTGCCTGCGCCGTTGGGGCCGATCAGGGTGACGATTTCGCCGGGCTGCACGCTCAACTGCACATCATTGAGTACCTGTTGCCCGGCAAAGCTGACGCCAACGCCTTCCAGGCGGATCAGGGCACTGCTCATACGCTTTTCTGGCAGCCGGAGCAGACGCCGACCACTTCCACGGTCTGGCTTTCCACCGTAAAGCCAACATCGCTGGCGCCGGCAACGATGGCCTGGCTGATGGCGTCGTTGGAAAGCTCGATGGCCGCGTTGCAGTTGCGGCAGATCAGAAACTGACCCTGGTGCGCATGCGCCGGGTGGTTGCAGCCAACAAAGGCGTTCAGTGAGGCAATGCGATGCACCAGGCCGTTTTCCAGGAGGAAATCCAAGGCGCGGTACACAGTGGGCGGCGCGGCGCGGCGGCCGTCCTGTTCGGTGAGCACGCCAAGAATGTCGTAAGCGCCCAATGGCTTGTGGCTTTGCCAGACCAGTTCCAGCACGCGACGGCGCAGTGCTGTCAGGCGCAAACCGGCGCGCTCGCAAATGGCGTCCGCTTCGGAAAGCGCGTTATGCACGCAGTGGGAGTGGTCGTGTGGGCGTGAAGCCAGGGGTGTGAAGATCATGGGCGGGGCGACGGCTGGTGAAAGAGACGTTATTCTATAACTCATTTGTCGGTGAGTGGGTTCCCGTGTCGCGTTTTCTAGTGATCTTTCTGCTGTTTTTTTCTGCGTCCGCTGCGGCGGACGTTCGCGTTCTGACCAGTATCAAGCCGTTGCAGCTGATTGCAGCTGCGGTGCAAGACGGTGTCGGCACGCCCGAAGTGCTGCTGCCGCCGGGTGCGTCGCCGCATAACTATGCGTTACGGCCGTCTGATGTGCGCCGGGTGACTGAGGTTGAGTTGCTGTACTGGATTGGCCCGGACATGGAGAGTTTTCTTCCGCGCGTCCTGAAAAGTCGCAGCTTGCCCAGCGTGGCCGTGCAAACGCTGCCGGGTTTGAGTTTGCGGCATTTCGGTGAAGGTGAGGCACACGCCGATGGCGATGAGCACGATCATGATCACCAGCCCGGCAGCTTGGATGCACACCTGTGGTTATTGCCAACCAATGCGCGGGTGATCGCCGAGCGCATGGCGGCCGACTTGGTTGCCGCGGACCCCAGCAATGCCGAGCGCTATAAAAGTAATCTGCGTGCGTTCAGCGAGCGTTTGAGCGCCCTTGATGGGCGTCTTAAACAACGAGTGGCGGGTGTAGTCGGCAAGCCTTACTTCGTTTTCCACGAAGCCTTTGATTATTTCGAGTCGGCCTATGGCTTACAGCACGCTGGCGTGTTCAGCATCGCCAATGAAGTGCAGCCCGGTGCCCAGCATGTGGCGGCAATGCGCGAGCGCTTGCAGCAAGCGGGGCCGACGTGTGTGTTCAGCGAACCGCCCTTGCGGCCCCGGCTTATCACCACCTTGAGCGAAGGGCTGCCGGTGCGCTTGGCCGAGTTGGATGCGTTGGGTGGCAAGGACATTCCGGTAACGGCCCAGGGTTACGAACAACTGCTGGAAACCCTGGGCAATGACTTGGCCGGATGCCTGGAAGCGCTCTGATTAGAGGGCGAAGGGCAGCGGCAAATGCACCTGCTGGCGCTGCGCTAAGCGGCGTTGGAACTCTTGCGGGTTGTGGATAAGCACGTCCTGACCGGCGAAGGACTCCGCTGCAATCAGCCGCGAAATCCAGAAGCGCACGCACGCCACCCGCAGCATCACTGGCCATAGCTGCGCTTCGGTCGGTGTAAACGGGCGCAGTGCCGCGTAGGCACCCAATAGTGCTCGGGCGCGCGGGGCGTCCAGCGCGCCATCTTCGTTAGAGCACCAATCGTTTACGGCAATGGCCACGTCATACAGCATCGGGCCGGAGCAAGCGTTGTAGAAGTCGATCAGGCCGGCCAGATGCGGGCCGTCAAACAATGCGTTATCGCGAAATAGATCGGCATGCAGATTGGCGCGTGGCAGGGCAAGAATGTGCGCGTGTTCGGCCTGAATTTCCGCCAGCGCGGCACTGAGCAATTGCTGGTTTTCCGGTTCCAGCTTGGTAGCCGATACCGCACCTTCACGCAGCATCCAATCCAGCCCACGATCGGTTTTGCGTTCCAACACATGCTCGCGGGTTGCCGTATGTAGCTGCCCGAGCAGGCTGCCCACTTCGCTGCAATGGTGGGCATTGGCTTGGGTTATATGCTTGCCCGCCAGCCGCGGTTGCAGCAACGCCGGTTTGCCAGCCAGGCTACGTAACGCCTCACCCTCGGTGGTGCGCAGGGCGTAGGGCACCGGCAGGCCGGCATCGTGCAGCACATCCAACAGCTCGATAAAAAACGGCAAGTCTTGAATCGGACCGCGCTCCACCAGGGTCAGAACAAATTCGCCCTGTTCCAGGCTGACGAAAAAATTGCTGTTTTCACTGCCGGCACTAATGCCCTGAAAATCACGCAGACGGCCTAGGCCGTAGGGCGCGAGGAATACTTCCAGCTCGGGGCGGGTGAGGGGCGTGAATACTGACATTACAAACCTGCCAACTACTTATAGGGGCTGTGGGTGGCCGCTGGTTACCAGCTGAAGATTTCCCAAGCGGGAATCAACATGTCTGGGTTATCCGAGCGAATAAAATTGCCGTCGCTGCCATCGGCGCGCACCAGAAAGTATGGTTTGCCGCCTTTCGGGGTGATTTTGATGGCGTAGAGAAAACCGTTTTGGCGGTACTCCTGGATGGTTTTGTCGCCGTCCTGGCGAATGGTTACATCTGGGTCGCCGGTAACCGGCTCGTCGGCGGCATAAACGTTAAGCGAGCCAACAGCCAGCAAGCCGGTGAGCAATAAGCTGGAAAGTGTGCGCATGGTAACCTTGCCCCTCTGTCGTCAACGATACGGCCATTCTACCGCCGCCAGCGCCAGGGCTGCGCAGGCTTTTATGCCGCAGCCGTTGCACCTTGCTATCGTTGCTCGCTACATTTTTCCGCTGTCCGTACACCACGGCCCGTCCAATAGGTTGATTCCGCGCATGTCTCAGACTCCTCTCGTCCTAGTGGACGGTTCGTCCTACCTTTACCGCGCTTTCCACGCCCTACCGCCTTTGACTACATCCAAAGGCCTGCCGACCGGCGCGGTAAAAGGCGTGCTGAACATGCTTAAAAGCCTGCGCAAGCAATACCCGGACAGCCCCTTCGCCGTGGTGTTTGACGCCAAGGGCGGGACCTTTCGCGATGAGCTGTTTGCCGACTACAAGGCCAATCGCCCGTCGATGCCGGACGATCTGCGTGTGCAAATCGAGCCCCTGCACGCCAGCGTGCGCGCTCTCGGCTACCCGCTGCTGTGCGTGGAAGGCGTTGAGGCAGACGACGTGATCGGCACCCTGGCCCGGCAATGCGCTGCCGAAGGCCGCGATGTGGTGATTTCCACTGGCGACAAAGACATGGCCCAGCTGGTTTGCCCGCACGTTACGCTGGTCAACACCATGTCCGGAAGCGTCTACGACATTGATGGCGTAAAAGAGAAATTCGGCGTCGGTCCTGAGCTGATCATCGACTATCTGGCGCTGATGGGCGACAAGGTCGATAACATTCCAGGTGTGCCCGGCGTCGGCGAAAAGACCGCCGTAGGGCTGTTGGTGGGGGTAGGTGGTGGCCTGGATGTGCTGTACGCCAACCTCGACAAAGTGCCCGAGTTGCCGATTCGCGGCGCCAAAGCGCTGCCGGCCAAACTGCTTGAGCATAAGGAGATGGCTTTCCTCTCCTACCAACTGGCAACCATCAAGCTCGACGTGCCGCTGGATATCCAGATTGAAAGCCTGCACCCCGGCGCCCAGGACCGTGCAGCGCTAGCCGAGCTGTATACCCTGCTGGAATTTAAAACCGGGCTGGATGAACTGGCGCGCGACACCAAAGCGGCCAATATTGCCGCTATCCGTTCCGGTGGCTTGTTTGATGAACCGGCAGCGCCTGTTGCTGCCGTTGAAACAGCCGAAGAAGCCGCGCCGGCCCTGGCAGCGGACGTTAACTACGAAACCGTGCTCGATGCCGAACGCTTCGCCGTGTGGTTGGAGAAACTGCACAAAGCCGAGCTGTTCGCTTTCGATACCGAAACCACCGGGCTCGACGCCCAGCAAGCGCAGCTGGTGGGTATTTCCCTCGCCGTGCAGGCCAATGAAGCGGCCTATATTCCGTTGACCCACTCGTATATGGGCGTGCCGGCCCAGCTGGATCGCGACACGGTACTGCTGGCGCTCAAACCGATTTTTGAAGACGCAAGCAAAGCCAAGGTCGGCCAGCACGCCAAGTACGACATTAATATTCTGGCCAACTGCGCCATCGGCGGCGACCTGCAAAACGGCATTCAGGTGCGCGGCCTGGCGTTCGACAGCATGCTCGAATCCTACGTGCTCGACTCCGTCGCCACGCGGCACAACATGGATGCGCTGGCGCTCAAGTACCTCGACCACACCACCATCTCGTTTGAAGAAATCGCCGGCAAAGGCGCCAAGCAGCTGACCTTCGACCAGATCGCCTTGGAGCAAGCCGGACCTTATGCGGCCGAAGATGCCGACATCACCCTGCGCTTGCACCAGACCCTCTGGCCCAAATTGCAAGCCGTGCCGGGCCTGGCCAAGGTCTTGAGCGAAATCGAAATGCCGCTGGTACCGGTGTTGGCCCGTATTGAGCGTCAGGGCGCGTTGGTCGATGCCAACTTGCTCGGCATTCAAAGCAATGAGCTGGGCGAAAAAATGGTTCAGCTTGAGCGTGAGGCGTTTGCCATTGCCGGTGAGGAGTTCAACCTCGGCTCGCCCAAGCAACTGGGCGTAATCCTCTATGAAAAGCTCGGCTTGCCGGTGCTGAGCAAAACCGCCAAAGGCCAGGCCTCCACTGCCGAAGCGGTGCTGGCCGAGCTGGCTGAGCAGGACTACCCGCTGCCTAAAGTGCTGATGCAGTACCGCACCCTGAGCAAGTTGAAAAGCACCTACACCGACCGTTTGCCTGAGCAGATCAATCCGCGTACCGGGCGTATCCACACGTCCTATCACCAGGCGGTGACGGCGACTGGGCGTTTGTCTTCCACCGATCCAAACCTGCAGAACATTCCGATTCGTAGCGCCGAAGGCCGTCGTATTCGCCAGGCTTTTATCGCCCCGTCGGGCTACAAACTGCTGGCCGCCGACTACTCGCAAATCGAGCTGCGCATCATGGCGCACCTGGCCCAGGACGAAGGTTTGTTGCATGCCTTCCGCAATGACCTTGATGTGCACCGCGCGACGGCGGCGGAGGTATTTAGCGTCGAGCTGGAACAAGTCACCACCGACATGCGCCGCAAAGCCAAGGCGATCAACTTTGGTCTGATCTACGGCATGAGCGCTTTTGGTTTGGCCAAGCAGATCGGCGTCGACCGTAAAGAGTCGCAGGCCTATATCGAGCGTTACTTCGCCCGTTACCCCGGCGTGTTGGCCTATATGGAGCGCACCCGTGAGCAGGCAAGCGAACAGGGTTATGTCGAAACCCTGTTTGGTCGGCGTTTGTACCTGCCGGAAATTCACTCGAAAAACGCCGGCCTGCGCAAAGGCGCCGAACGTACCGCGATCAACGCGCCGATGCAGGGCACAGCGGCGGACATCATCAAGCGGGCGATGGTGAAGGTGGATAACTGGCTGAGCGAATCCGGCCTGGATGCCAAAGTCATCCTGCAGGTACACGATGAATTGGTGCTGGAAGTGCGTGAAGATTTGCTTGAAGTCGTCAGCGCCGAAATCCGTCAACGCATGAGCGAAGCAGCTGAACTTGATGTGCCGCTGTTGGTGGAAGTCGGCATCGGTTCGAACTGGGATGAAGCGCACTAAGGCGGGGTTTTTCGCTGCGGCATAACGTCGCGGCGTTCGCGCTTAGTTAGGAAGCTAATGGAATTAGCGAGGCGATTTTTATAGCTAACCGGTTTTAGGCCAGTTTTGAACTTTCGCTAAATCGGGGCGGTCAGAGTTACTGAATGGCTGATGAAGCCCTTCGGTGCTCCTATGTTGTGTTAAGTGTTGGCAGATATCTGAGCCCCGCCCTAGCGGTTCAGACCCTTAAACCCCGAGCCTCTCCCTCCCCATACGAAGCTCGGGGTTTTTTTTGCCTGAAATTTACTCAGCAGGCACTGTGTCTTCCAGCTCCATCCAGCGCGCCAGCACGGCTTGCGCTTCTTCGATGCCCATACGCTTAGGCGCCGAGAACAGCTGAATAGTTACCCCATCGCCCCAGCCTTTACGCAGGTCTTGCTGTACTTTAAGCAGCGCGTTTTTGGCGGCGCCATAGGCCAGTTTGTCGGCCTTGGTCAGCAGGATATGCATAGGCATTTCGCTGGCTGCAGACCAATCAAGCATCAGCCGGTCGAACTCAGTGAGCGGGTGGCGGATGTCCATCATCAGCATCAAACCCTTGAGGCTTTCGCGGCTGCCCAAGTAGGCCTCAAGGTGGCGCTGCCAGTGCAGTTTCAGCGGAATCGGCACCTTGGCGTAGCCGTAACCCGGCAGGTCCACCAGGCGGCGTTCCTCATCCAAACGAAAGAAGTTCAGCAGTTGCGTGCGGCCTGGCGTCTTTGACGTACGGGCCAAACTGGCGTGGGTGAGGGTGTTCAGCGCGCTGGATTTACCGGCATTGGAACGCCCGGCAAAGGCCACTTCGTAGCCTTGGTCGTCGGGACATTGGTCCACTTTCGCGGCGCTGATCATAAACGCGGCCTGTTGGCACAGACCGATGATGGGGTTTTTAACTTGCATCAGATTTTCCGGTGAAGGGGTGCCAGCGAGTGGCCCGGCGTGCGGTGTCGCTTCCGTTTCAGTGACGCCAGTATATAATGCCGCAGATTTTGTGTGCGCTTTGTCCGGAATAAGGGCAAGGAATTGCTATAAGGATTTTCCGATTTCGCGCAATAGAATGCGAAACGGCCCTCACTGATGAGGTTGATCTGATGAAGTTGTTGCTGCTCGCAGCCACTACTGTGTTGTTGTCCTCCATGGCTGATGCAGCCCAGGACCCGGAAGCGGTATTCAACCGTTCCTGTGGAGCCTGCCATAATGGACAACTACCGATGGCGCCTAAAAAAGGTGACACGGTTGCTTGGTCGCCGCGCTTGGCCCAAGGCATGGATAAGTTGGTCGAGCATGTGACCGATGGATTTAACGCCATGCCGCCTCGCGGCTTGTGCACCGACTGTAGCGCCGAAGACTTCCAAGCCATCATCCAGTGGATGAGCAAGTAAGCCACGCGTTGATTCTCTCCCTTTAGCCGTAATTGGATTAGCTGATGAACAAAGTACTCGTGAGTCTGCTGTTGACCCTGGGCATCTCCGGTATGGCTCATGCCGCAGGCGACGCCGCTGCAGGTCAAGGCAAAGCAGCTGTATGTGGCGCATGCCACGGTGCCGACGGCAACAGCCCTGCGCCGAACTTCCCGAAACTGGCTGGCCAAGGCGAGCGCTACCTGCTCAAGCAAATGCATGACATCAAGGCCGGCAACCGTCAGGTCTTGGAAATGACCGGCATTCTGACCAACCTGAGCGATCAGGATCTGGCAGACATCGCCGCCTACTTCTCCAGCCAGAAAATGGGCGTTGGCGCAGCCGATCCAAAATTGGTCGCGCGCGGTGAAGAAATCTTCCGCGGCGGCAATCTGGAAACCGGCATGCCGGCGTGCACCGGTTGCCACTCGCCTGACGGCGCTGGTAATGCTGCAGCCGGTTTCCCACACCTGGGTGGCCAGCATGCGACTTACATCGCCAAGCAGCTGACCAACTTCCGTGAAGGCGACCGTACTAACGACGGCGACAGCATGATCATGCGCGGCATTGCGGCTAAGCTGAGCAACAAGGATATCGCTGCGGTATCCAGCTACATCCAAGGCCTGCACTAATCGCGCTACGGTAATATCCGGTACGCATTAGCGGGCAGAAAAGGGTGGCGAAAGCCACCCTTTTTCGTTTGAGCGCCCCGTACAATGTTGGCCCTCAGCCGGGAACCCGCCGCAGGGCAATCGGTCGAAATCCAGCTCGCTATCAGGCGAGTTTTATCCGCCAAGGAGTCAAGCATGCGTAACCTGATTTTCAGTGCTGTCCTCGCCACCGCGAGTTTGATCGGCATGACTGCAACCGCCACTGCTGCGGAGCCGATCGAAGCCGGCAAGCAATACGTCGAGCTGAGCAGCCCTGTTCCGGTTTCCAAGCCCGGCAAAATCGAAGTGGTTGAATTGTTCTGGTACGGCTGCCCGCACTGCTACCACTTCGAGCCAACCATTAACCCATGGATCAAAAAGCTGCCGGATGACGTGCACTTTGTACGTATCCCCGCCATGTTCGGCGGTGTATGGGATGCCCACGGCCAACTGTTCGTGACCCTCGAGTCCATGGGTGTGGAAGACAAAGTTCACGCGGCCATCTTTGATGCCATCCAGAAGCAAGGCAAGAAACTGGCTAAGCCAGACGAAATGGCTGAATTCCTCGCCACCCAAGGCGTCGACAAAGACGAGTTCCTCAAGGCTTACAACTCATTTGGTGTGAAGAGCCAGGTTGAGAAAGACAAGAAGCTGGCCATGGCCTACCAGATCAGTGGCGTACCGACCATGATCGTTAACGGCAAATACCGCTTCGACATCGGCTCCGCCGGTGGCCCGGACGAAGCGCTGCAAGTGGCTGACCAATTGATCGCCAAAGAACGCGCAGCGAAGTAAGCCGTCATGCTCAGGCGCTGGGGTGCCCCACGTGTTGCAGGCCTGCGTGATGCGCAGGTTAATTCACAGTGCGGCGACTCCGGCGCCCTGCCGGCAGATGGCCGTTTGCGTTTGCTCAGTTTCAATATCCAGGTAGGCAATAGCACCGAAAGCTATCGGCACTACCTCACCCGAGGTTGGCAACACCTCTTGCCGCACCAAGGGCGCTCATCCAACCTGCAGCGCATTGGTGCGTTGTTGGCGGATTACGATCTGGTCGCCCTGCAAGAAGCCGATGGCGGCAGCCATCGCTCGGGCTATGTCAACCAAGTCGAACACCTCGCCCAACTGGGCAGCTTTCCTTACTGGTACCAGCAGCTCAACCGTAACCTCGGGCGGCTGGCCCAGCACAGCAACGGCGTTTTGAGCCGCTTGCAGCCAACCGTTATCGAAGACCACCCCTTACCTGGCCCGCCCGGCCGTGGCGCGATTTTGCTGCGCTTTGGCGAAGGCGACGATGCCTTGGTGGTGATGATGATGCACCTGTCGCTGGGGGCGAAAACCCGTGTGCGGCAACTGGCCTATATTCGTGAACTGATCGGCGAATATCGCCATCAGGTGCTGATGGGCGACATGAACACCCACGCTTCTGATTTACTTCTCAACTCACCCTTGCGTGACTTGGGTTTGCTCGCGCCGCAGGTGGAAGCCACCTTTCCAAGCTGGCGCCCGCAACGTTGTCTGGACCATATTCTGTTAAGCCCAACATTAACGCTGGAAGCTGTGCGCGTGCTGGCGCAGCCGATTTCCGATCACCTGCCGGTGGCGGTGGAAATTCGTTTACCCGATAGCCTGTGCAGTACTCCGGATAGAACCAACACTTCCCTCGCGGAAATACAGACATGAGTAACGACGCGCAGCGCTGGAAAGAGAAATACCTGAGCAGCCTCGAGGACCAGGAAAAACTCGAGCGTCGTTGGGATCTGCGCCTTGACCTGCTGCGTCGTGGTTTAGTGCGCAGCTCGCTCGCTGCCGAGGGCACCGATAAAGCGGTCGACCAATGCATGGTTGAACTGCGCGAAATCGTCCGTCGTGATGATATGGATGCCGGTCTTTCTGCGCTGATTCCGCGCTTGGAAAAAGCCGTACTCGATTCCGAGCAGCGCCGGGTTGAGCGGGCCGCTCAGGTGACGGGCGCTCTCGGCGGGCTGGTCAGCCAGTTACTCAAGCTGGAACTGCCCAGTGAAGTACGCAAACCGCTGAAGAAATTCACCAAACAAGTGGAAAACCGCGCCGGCCAAGTGCGTGAACTGCCGGCCCTGCTGTCCGAGCTCAGCAGCTTGCAACGCCAGGCGCTGGCTGTGCTGGAGGCCCCGGAAGCACAGCGCCCTGGTTTGTTGCAGCGCTTGTTCGGCGGCCGTGATGGCGACGATTCTGCTGAAGCCCCGGCTAGCGCCGCTGAGGTGCCAGTAGCGCAGCCGGCACCGACCCCGCTGCCCGCTCAGACAGTAGCTGAGGCTCCCGCGGTTCCGGCCATCACCCCCGTACCGGCCGCTGAGCCGGCTGCTGCCGTGGTTACGCCTTCGCCGGCCCCTGTTCCTCCACCGGCGCCCGCTGCCGCAGCGGTGCCGGAAGCTGTCGCCCTACAAGCCTCGGCTGCGGCCACCAGCAGCGAGGCCGCCACCGTTGCGATCAACGAAGCCTTGGCTGCCGCTCGCGTGGCATCACGCCCATCGTCCTTATCGACCCTCGACAGCCTGCCGCTCTCCGCCTCGCTGCTGACCGACGGCGCCACCGTGTCCGCAGCCATCCATGCCACCGAGGAGCAGGAGCTGGCGGACCCCGATTTCGCCATTCCGCCGCCCCCGGAAGCGGGCTATAGCGCCATTGCTGCGCATGTTGAAGCGACCTTGTTGGGGTTACTTGACGACCTGCCGGTGCCAGAGCACCACAAGCCCCAGGCCGAATCGTTGAAGGTGCGCATCCAGGCCGGGCTGAACCTGTATGAACTGGTGCCGGTGCTCGACGATTTCGCCGTATTGATGCTGGCCGTTGCCGACCTTGGCCAGCGCGAGTTTGAAGGCTATCTGGCCCAACTCAACCAGCGCCTTGCGACTTTCCAAGGCGGCTTGCAGGACGCCCACCAGGGTTACAGCGAGTCGATGGCCGCTGCCCGCGAGCTGGACACCGAGTTACGCCAACAGGTCGATGGCTTGCACAGCAGCGTGCAGGAAGCCACCGACCTCAGCAGCCTGAAAAACCTGGTGGAAAACCGCCTGGATGGCCTACTTAGCACCATGTCCCAATACCAGTCCCAGCGTGATGAGCGCGACCAGGAAGTGGCCGGCCGCCTGCAAACCTTGGTCGAGCGAGTGGCGAGCATGGAGCAGGAAGCCAAAGGCTTTCGCGATCACCTCGAAGAGCAGCGGCAAAAAGCCCTTACCGACCCGCTGACCGGGCTGCCCAACCGCGCCGCCTGGGCCGAACGTTTGGAGCTGGAAGTTGCGCGCTGGCAGCGTTACGGCGGCGACCTGCTGCTGGCCGTGTTGGACATCGACCACTTCAAACGTATCAACGACAACTACGGCCACCTGGCGGGCGACAAGGTGCTGAAAATCATCGCCAGTGAGCTTAATAACCGCCTGCGCAAAACTGATTTTATGGCGCGCTTTGGCGGCGAAGAATTTGTGCTGCTGATACCTGCCACGCCGATTGCCGGCGGCCAGCAACTGTTGGAAACCTTGCGCACGGCCATCGAGGCCTGCCCCTTTCACTTTAAAGGTGAGCGGGTGACCATCACCGTGTCCGCTGGGCTAACGGCGTTTGCCGAAGGCGAGAAAGGTGACGAGGTTTTTGAACGTGCCGACCAGGCGCTGTACCGCGCCAAGCGTGGTGGCCGTAACCAGGTGGATGTTGCTGTTTAGCTGCAGCACACCCTACCGGATCAAAGGCGTTAGCCCTGCAGTTCAGCCGTTAACCGTTCCAGCGCCTCCTGCCGCTCGGCCTGCTGCAACCGTGCTTGCGGGTTGAGCGACGACCAGCGCGGATGGGCTCGGGCCTGGCGCAACACTGCGGGCAATTTCGCCCAGCCCGCCTCTTTGCCCAGACCCACCTCAATGGCTGCTGTCGCGGCATGCCCGCGCGCGCTCAGCGCCGCTAGCAATTGGCGTTGGCGCACGGCGAGCACGCGCAGCACGTTATCGTCGACGCTCAGTTCGCGGTTGCCCTTGAGTTTGCCCAGCAGCCGCTCGCCATAGTTGCGCGCGGTCTGCACGCCACCGCCGGCCAGGGCGCCGAGCAGAGTCGCCGCACCCAGGGTCAATCCGCCCACCATCAAGTCGATACCTGCACCGGCTGCCGCGCCGGCTGCCATGCCGCCGCCCACCTGCACGCCCAACTGCTTGAGGGTTTCCGGGTTAAACAGGTCGTCACCCCAGCGGCCATTCAGCAGGGGCAAGTCGGCGGCGCGAGCATCTTCCTGGCGGAAGGCGTACAGCCGCAGCAGCGCCTGCACGCAGGCCTGCTCGCGTTGGCGAATGCTCTGGTGCAGGGCTTGAACCTGGGCCTGCTCGTCACTGCCGACACTGCGCCGGCAGGCCGCGCAATCAATCAGCAATTCAGCAATCAGGCGCACGCCGGCGGCATGCCGAGCCTGGGCTTGGGCTTCATGGTCGGCGATCAGGCGTTCCAACTGCGGCCGCGACTTTTCCAGCAGCAGGGCCAGGCTTTCGTACAAACGCCGCTCGCCATCCAGCGGCGGTGCCACGGTGTCGAATCGCACCAGCGCATGCAGGCCCAAGCGCGCCAGGGCTTCGCGCCATTCGCCTTCGCGCTGTTGGGCGCTGGTAACGAAGTTGAGCACCGGCAACAGTGGTTTGCCGCAGCTGCCGAGCACGGCGAGCTCATCGCGGTATTTGGCCAAGACTGGTTCGCGGGCATCGATCACGTACAGGCCGGCGTCAGAGGCGAGCAGTTGGCGCAGCACCTTGGCTTCTTGTTCAAAACGCTGGCGCGCCTCGCTGCCCTCAAGAAAACGTGCGGCGCGGGCGGGGCCATCCAGGCGTTCGCCGGGGCGGTCGAGGCGCTCCAGGTAATCGAGCAGGGCGATGGCATCTTCCAGGCCGGGGGTGTCGTACAGCTCCAGCAGGGCTTGGCCATCGACCGATAACCGTGCGCCTTCGACATGGCGGGTGGTGCTGGGGCGATGGGAGACTTCGCCGAAATCAACGTCGCGAGTGAGGGTGCGCAGCAGGGAGGTTTTGCCAACGTTGGTGTGGCCGACTACGGCGAGTTTTAGTGGCTGGGTCATGGATTTTCCTCCCGACCGAGTAGTGGCCGGCC
>NZ_JBBNAH010000271.1:0-1054 GCF_037994325.1 Pseudomonas sp. | reverse complement strand
CGGGAGAGGGAGCTGACCGCGCTAGGTCGTGAGTTTTCGTCACCCCTCGCCTGCTGGTGGGCGCCCGGCTAGGGGAGAGGGGCCGGGGGTGAGGGGCCTTTGATCTGGCTTGTGATCTACCCGCCCCGTTCACCGCAAGGCCGAGTGGAGTCGTTGTGTAAGGGGTTGAGCGGCAGGAGCCGCGAAAGGCGTGGGGCCATGGATGGCCCTGCACGCCGCCCCCTGGAGCAACGACGCAGCGAGGGAACCTGGAGCGCAGCGCAAGGCCAAGGTAGGGGCAAGCGTTTTGCCTACTTTTCCGCGACTGGAAAAGTAGGTCGCGCGTAAGGCGCGAAACAGATCTATCAGCCCACGCGGTAACGAACAAACCACCAAGAACCCGGTGCGCACAGCACACCCTACGTCCGTCGGGCGTTAAGGCTCCAACCCGATCCCGCGCAACACCACCGCCGTAATCGTCTGCACCGCCTGCTCAAACTGCTGATCACTCAGCGGCTGATGCCCATTCAACGCCGTCACCTGATAATCAAAATCCGCATAGTGCTGGGTCGAGGCCCAAATCAAATACAACAACGCAAACGGCTCCACCGGCTTGATGCGTTTTCCCTCAACCCACTGGCGAATCTTGTTCTCTTTGAACTTGGCCCCGGCAAATAAGTGCTCATCCAAGATGTCGCGAAACAACGGCGCGCCATGCATGATTTCGTTGGCCCACAGCTTGGAGCCATGGGGCCGCGTGCGCGAGTGGGTCATCTTTTCCCGAACGTAGCTGGTCAGCACCACCCGTGGGTCATCGAAGTGGACAAAACAGGCGCCTTCCAACTCCCAAACGCTCAGCAGGTTAACCAGCACCTCGCGGTACAGGTCGTCCTTGGTGGTGAAGTAGTAGTGCAGGTTGGAGCGCGGCAGGTCGGCGCGCTTGGCGATGTCGGACATGGAAGTGCCGGCGTGGCCTTGCTCGGCGAAGACTTGCTCGGCGGCCAGAAGGATTTTCTCGACGTTTTTGCGGCGGATTTTGATCTTGTGGTTTGTCATTCCATTCCCAGCCCTGCTC
>NZ_JBBNAH010000270.1:0-1218 GCF_037994325.1 Pseudomonas sp. | reverse complement strand
CGTTTCATCTTGGCGCCGCTGAAAATGCTTTTCTCCAGGCGAAAAAAACGCCCCGAACCAGTCGGGGCGTTTTCATGTGCGGCTCAGCGGGAGGGAATTACTTGCCTTCCCAGCGCTTCAGCACGAGGGTGGCGTTGGTGCCGCCAAAGCCGAAGCTGTTGCTCATCACGTTGTTGAGGGTGACGTTTTCTTGGGTTTTGGTGGCGATCGGCAGGTCGGCGACTTCCGGGTCCAGCTCGTCGATGTTGGCCGAGCCGGCGATAAAGTTGCCTTCCATCATCAGCATGCAGTAGATCGCTTCGTGAACGCCGGCGGCGCCCAAGGAGTGACCGGACAGGCTTTTGGTCGAGCTGATTGGCGGTGCCTTGTCGCCGAACACGGCGCGCACGCCTTTGATTTCGGCGACGTCGCCCACTGGGGTGGAGGTGCCGTGGGTGTTCAGGTAGTCGATCGGGCCGTCAACGGTGGAAAGCGCCAGCTGCATGCAGCGGATTGCGCCTTCGCCGCTTGGGGCGACCATGTCGTAGCCATCGGAGGTGGCGCCATAGCCGACGATTTCGGCGTAGATTTTTGCGCCACGGGCCAAGGCGTGTTCCAGCTCTTCAACCACCACCATGCCGCCACCGCCCGCGATGACAAAACCATCACGCTTGGCGTCGTAAGCACGGGAGGCTTTTTCCGGGGTGTCGTTGTACTGGGTGGAGAGGGCGCCCATGGCGTCGAACAAGCAGCTTTGGCTCCAGTGTTCTTCTTCGCCACCGCCGGCAAATACAACGTCTTGTTTGCCCAGCTGGATTTGTTCCATGGCCTGACCGATGCAGTGAGCACTGGTGGCGCAAGCGGAGGAAATCGAGAAGTTCACGCCTTTGATTTGGAACGGCGTGGCCAGGCAAGCCGACACGGTGCTGCCCATGGTGCGGGTGACACGATACGGCCCAATGCGTTTGACGCCTTTCTCGCGCAGGGTGTCGATGGCTTCCATCTGGTTGATGGTGGAGGCGCCACCGGAACCGGCAATCAGGCCGGTGCGCGGGTTGGAGATCTGCTCAGGTGTAAGGCCCGAGTCTTTGATCGCCTGTTCCATCGACAGGTAGGCGTAGGCCGCAGCGTCGCCCATAAAGCGGAACACCTTGCGGTCGATCAGCTCTTCGAGGTTCAGGTCTACAGAGCCGGAAACGTGGCTGCGCAGCCCCATTTCGGCGTAGGACGGGTTGTGGC
>NZ_JBBNAH010000269.1:0-6663 GCF_037994325.1 Pseudomonas sp. | reverse complement strand
CATCCCCGCGCAGGCGGGGATCCAGATCTACGGTTCGCTCGCCTCCCCCTCCTCTTCTACCCGCACACTGGCGGTCATACCGGCGCTGAGCTGCACCTCGGGCGGCAATGGGTCGAGCTTGATGCGTACCGGAATGCGCTGGGCCAGGCGCACCCAGTTAAAGGTCGGTTCCACATTGGCCAAAAGCTGCGCGTCGGGAATGGCGTTGCGGTCGGTGATGCCACGGCTGATGCTTTCAATCTGCCCGGTCAGCGCTTGGCCTTCGCTCATTAGCCAAACCTTTACCGGCGCGCCGACGCGAATGCGCGGCAGCTTGGTTTCTTCGAAATAGGCCTGCACGTAAAACGATTGCTCATCCACCAGGGCCATCACCGCTTGCCCGGCGTTGACGTAGTTGCCTTGGGCCAGGCGCAAGTTGGTGATTTGCCCGGTGCGCGGCGCCCGCACTTCGCTGCGGGCCAGGTTGATTTGTGCCAGCGCCACATCGGCCTGGGCTTCGCGCAAGGAGCCGCGGGCGATGTCGGCGGTGATCTGCGCGTTTTCTTTAAGCTCGGCACTGATGGCTTGCGGCCCTAAGCTGGCACGGCGTTGCGCTTCGTGGTCGCGCAGGCGCAGCTGTTGTTGGCGGGTGTTGGCCACGGCCTGGGCTTTTTCCAGCGCGGCTTGGTAGCGCTCGCGATCAAGGTTGAACAGCACGTCGCCGGCTTTCACCTGGCCGTTGTCGTGCACCTTGAGGTCAACCACCCAACCGGACACGTCAGGGGCAATCACCACCACATCGGCGCGAATCCGCGCGTCGCGGGTCCACGGCGACAACATGTAGTAGCGCCACAGGTCGTAGCCCGCCACCAGGGCCGCCGCCACCAAGCACAGGGTCACGATCACTCGCAGGGTAGAACGCATGCAGCTCTCCTATTTACCGTGGTTAACGGCTACCAACGTCCCGTAACCGCCACCAGGGCGGCCAGTACACAAACAAACAAGGCGGTATCGAACAACGCCTCGTGCCAAATCCAGCGCGCCACGCCCACGCGCTGCAAACCGAAGCGCAACAGCCCGGTGCACAGCAGCGCCAACAGCGCATAAATCAAAAACGGGCTGAGCAATACGCCGCCCAACGCCCATTCACGCAAGCCCATGTCTAGCCTCCTCTGCCACCGCAGATGGAGGTGGCGTATAGGGGTTAAGTTCCGATTGCTCGCACCACTGCTTCCAACTCAATTGCAGCTGCAATAGCGCGGCTTGGGCCAGACGCCGGTCGATGCTCGCGCCGGACTCACGCAGGGCGCTGAGCAACTGCGCTACGGGTTGATCCAACGCGGTGACCGAATGCGCCTCCGGCCCCTCGAGCAACACCGGCTCCAGGCTACGCATAAACTGCCGCTCCGCCTCGGTCAGGGCTGGCGATTGCGAGACCTCCAGGCAGCGGCGCAGGTGCAACAGTTCATCGCCAAGGTCGAGGCCACTGATGCCATCGTTCCAGCGGCTGCGCGATTGCGTCGGCAGCACCGGGTAATGCCGGGCCAGTTGCAGCAGGCGATCGGCCATGCGCCCGCCAAACCAGTTTTCCGCACCAGCCAGCGGGCGCTGGGTTAGGCGGCTGAGGTCGATAAGCATGGCGCGCAGCAAACGCTGGGCATGCCAGGCCGGATTACGCAGGCCAATCAGGCGGAAAATCTGCACAGCAAAACCCACACCGAGCACCATCGCCAACGCGGAATTTAGAAAGGACGCCACGTCAAAGCGCATCAGATTTTGCGGCGCGCAGAGCACGATAAATTGCAGGCAAAAAGCCGTCGAGGTGCCCGCTATCGCCGGTTTGGTCATGCCCAAGGCAGCAAAAAACAACGGCACGCCCATGGCCAGGCACAGCAGGGCAAAACTGCTTAGTTGCGGCAATAGCAGCTGGCCAACGATAAACGCCGGCGGGATGCAATAAAGGGTGCCGCGCAGAAAACCCAGGCCAATCTGCGCGGCGTTTTCGCGATTGGCGAACAGGCTGCAAAGCACGGCGGTCATGGTCAGGCCGCCGGTAGCAGAGGTCCAGCCGGTGGCCATCCAGAACGCGGCCACCAACAGAAACGCCAGCCCACTGCGAAAGCCATATAAGGAGGCCATCTGTATATCGCGGTGCCACGACATAGCGCGCGGCGCATCCGCCGGCGCTACGCCCTGCTCCACCGCTTGCAGGGTGTCATAGGCGGCCAACACCTGACGCACCAGCAGCGCCAGGCGGCCGAGGGAGTATTGCTGCACGGTGGGCAGCTCGGGGTTATCGGCGGCGGCGATCAGGCGTTCACGCAGGGTGAGTAGCTGCGTGGTTTGTGGGTCGTCCAGCGCGTGCTGCACCTCCAGCAACCAGGGCCGCAACTGCTCGGCTTCGGCCGGGGTGAGCTGCCGCCATTGGCGGGCGACGCCACGGGCCAGGCGCAGTTGGGTCAGCAGGTCACGGCTCAGCACCCTTAACGCTACCGCCCGCTGCCGACCGCGGTTGCCTTCAAACCAGGCATGCTCACGCTGAGCATCCACCGCGACAATGCGGCCCAAGGCACCGAGCAAGCCCTGGCGCTCCTGCCGTTCGCCACTCAAGGCGGCCCGCGAGGCCTGAATGCCGGCCGCCCAGGCATCGCGCGCCTGCTTGGCCAGCAACTGCTCGACCCGCTGCGGCCATAGCAAGGCGCTGGCAAAGGTGGCGCAGACAATGCCCAGGGAGATTTCCGTGCACCGCGCTACGGCTTGGTCAAACACGTTGAGCGGGTTACTGATCGAGGGTAACGCGATGATGATCACGGTATAGCCGGCCAGCACAAAGGCATATGACCAAGCACTGCGCAGCAAGGTTGACGCCGCCGTACAGATGCCCAACCAGGTCGCCAGCACCAGCAAAAACAGCCACGGCGTTTGCGCAAAAAACGCCATCACCACCACCGCCATCACCGTGCCGACAGAGGTGCCGCACAGCCGCGCCAACCCTTTCTGCACCACCATGCCCGACAGCGGCTGAGCGACAATTACCGCCGTCATCAGCGCCCATTGCGGCTGCTCCAGGCCAAAACGCATCGCGCACCACAACGCCAGGCCAGCGCCAATCAAAGTTTTAATCGCAAATTTAACCGCTGGAATTTCAGGCGCGAAAAACGCCTGCAACAGAGTGCGCACGGGTGAGACCTGTCAGGGAACACCTATGCACGATAGCTGGAGAGCGAGGAAAAAGGCACGCCTTACCGAGCCAAATCGCAGGCAAAAAAATGGGCAACCTAAGTTGCCCAAAAGCCTTGCGTGCCCGTGAAACCGTAGTGACCGCTTACTGCTGTGCTTTGTGCTTGCGGATGTCGCTACGGATAAACCAACCAATGCCACCAAAGAACGCGAACATCAGGCCCACTGTCGCCAGACCTGCGAATACTGCAACGTCGAAAAACATAGGAGCCTCCAGATGTGCCCGTTGAAAGAATGGACACAGGATAGGCATCGGCTCCGGTATGGACGTTGATCTGAGTCAACGGTGATTGAGGTGACGGACGCGTCGCTGAAAAAAACTGAGGTCGCCGCTAGACAGCGGCAACGCGATGGGAGTGGTTTACGGCTTTTTCGGTTTGTTCTTGGGCTTTTTCTTTTTCGCCTTGCCCAATGGCATGGCTTGTTCGAAGGCATCACGCACTTCGTTCAAGCGTTTGTCTTTGATGTCGTGAATACGTTTGTCGCGCTCGGCGGCGAAGTCGATCAGCTTGCTGTCATTGCTCATGGCTGGGACCGGATAAGACGAAAAGTGAGGTTAAGCCGTGGCACGCAAGGTTTGCGCGTTTTGGCCACCTGATGCTGCCAATAATGCTGCGTCTGCCCGGCCATGACCAGTAGCGAACCGTGTTCCAACTCCAGCGAGTGTTCGATCCGCGTGCTGCCGACCCGGCGCAAGTCGAAACGTCGCGTGCCGCCCAGGTTCAGCGACACCACAGTGGGGTTGATGCCTAACACGTCTTCCGCATCGCTGTGCCAGCCCATGGAGTCCTGGCCGTCGCGGTAGTAATTGAGCAGCAGCCCGTTAAAGCGCTCGCCTACCTCCTCCTGCACACGTGCACGAATTTCCGTGAGCAGCGGCGTCCACGGCAAGGGTTGATGGGTGAGCCCGGAATAGCGGTAACTAACCCCGGGGTCGCCGTACCAGGCCAGCAGGCGTGGCACCGGGAAATGTTGACCATGGATAAACACCTGCGGCTGCTGCCACGGGGTTTGCCCGAGCAACTCTGCCAACCAGCTGTCGGCCGTGGCCTGCTCAACCCACTGCGGGGTGTAGCGCAGGTCGGCGTGGGGCAGTTCGATTGGCGCGGCATTAAACAGGTCCACAACTACTCACTTTGCTTGGCATTAAGAAACGGAGCGCGCAGCGGCTTGTTGGGCCTGCACCTCCAATTGCGCCAAACCTTGCTCGAATGCCTGGCCGCATAGTTTGTCGACATCCATGACCATATGCATGCCCTTCATCAGCAGGTTTTTCGGCCCGCTCATGGCCCACGTCACCTGTACGCTTTCGCCGTCTGGCACAAAGGTAAACGTTGCCTCGTTATTGGCTTGAAACGGTTTGAGAAAGCGCAGTTGCATGCGAATAAATTCATCTGGCCGGCTTTCGACAATGGTCGAGCTGCCCTGCCCCACCTGGTTATTGCCGACCCAACTTTGCGTGGCACCCACGCCGCTGCTTGGCCCGCTATACGTGACCTGCATATCGGGGTCGAGTTTCGCCCAGGGCGACCACTGCTGCCACAGGTGATAGTCGTTGACCTGGGCAAACACCACCGGCAGCGGCGCGGCAATGCGCCGCGAGCGCTCAACGCGAAACGTATCGGGCTGGCGCGACACCACCAAGAGCAAAACGACGACTGCCACCACCAGCACAATCAAGATAAGGCTCAACATGGAAGTCTCCTAAGCTCAGGCTGATCTGGCCAAGTAATCCACCAATTGGTCAAAGGTACCGCCGAACCCCTGGCGCATTGAGTCGAAGCCTTCAACAAAGGTTTGTTCTTCCTCCGCGCTGGCTTCAAACGCTCTGGAGCGCAAGGTCAGCAGGGTTTTCTCGCCCTGCTCGCTGAACTCCACGCAGCAGCGCATTTGCAGCGGCCAGGTTGGTGCCGCGGGATGCCGGGATACGCCGCCTTCAGCCGTGGAAAAGGCATTGAGCCACACCAGTTTGTGTGGTGCCTCAATTTCCTGATAGAGAAACCGCCCCCACATTTCGCTGCCGTCGGCGGTACGCATGACATACAGACAGCGGCCGCCGGGCGATAAGTCGAGGTCAGCTATTTCAACCTCCATCCCCTTAGGGCCCCACCACTGCTGCAACTGTTCACGCTCAGTCCAGGCCTGCCAGACCTGCTGCAGTGGCGCGTCCAGTACGCGGGTGACAAAAAATTCGTTGGCCGTTGTTGTGGTACTCATGGTGACCTCCGCTAAGCAAATGCCGATTTTTATCGCAGGCATCAGCCTAGCCCACAAGCCAAGGACCATGGCGTTCGTTAGCGGCTTGTTGATCAACAACCAGGCATAAAAAAGGTGCGCTCGTGGCGCACCTTGGGGTGTTACGGACAGCTCTATAGTGAAACGCTCCCCGGCTTATGGCCAAGGCGCGGTTTGCGGGCAAGCCCGCGAACACGATCGATCAAAGCGGCGTAAGCACCTGGCCGCGCTCAACGAATGCAGCGAGGTTAGCCAGCACCAGCTCTTCCATTTGCAAACGTGTTTCTTCGGTGGCGCTGCCGACGTGGGGCAGCAACATCACGTTATCCAGGCTGAGCAAGGCTTCGGGCACCTGCGGTTCGGCTTCGAATACATCCAGCCCTGCCCCGCCCAACGTGCCGTCTTGCAGGGCCGCCACCAACGCCTGCTCGTCAATCACCGAGCCACGGGCGACGTTGATCACAATGCCCTTAGGGCCCAACGCGGCCAGCACCTGGGCATTAACGATGTGGTGGGTAGATGCGCCACCGACGCAAGTAAGCACAAGAAAATCGGCCCAATGTGCGAGATCGAGCAAATTAGCTTCATAACCGTAGGGGCTGTCGTTCAATTTCGAGCGGTTGTGGTAGCGCACTTCCATATCAAACCCGCTGGCACGCTTGACCACTGCCTGACCAATTCGGCCCAAACCAACAATACCCAAGCGCTTGCCACTGACCCGACGGGCCAAGGGAAAATTGCCTTTTAGCCAACCACCGGCGCGCAGAAAACGCTCCGAGGCCGCGAGCTTGCGCGAGGTGTCGATCATCAGCCCCATGGCCAAGTCGGCCACGCAGTCGTTGAGTACGTCGGGGGTGGTGCTGATTTGAATGCCTCGGTCGCGCGCGGCGTCGACGGCAATTGAGTCGTAGCCAACGCCAAAGCTGCTGATGGCTTTCAGGTTAGGTAAGGCAGCCAGTTGTTCAGCCGAGCAGCCAAAGCGCGCCGAGGTGGCGAGCAGCTCGAACCCGGCGCCGTGCTCTTTTAGAAAGGCCTGGGGATCGGCTTGTTGCCAGAGCGCGGTGACGTCGTAGTGCTCGGCGAGGTTGTGCTGGAAGCGGTCGGTTAGAGGGCCGATCTGGAGAACTTTAGGCTTGCTCATGGGTACTCCGAGTATGGGAGGGTTTGCAGAGTGCGGAACCGCGGGTGACGCTGCCCTCACCCCCAGCC
>NZ_JBBNAH010000268.1:0-8310 GCF_037994325.1 Pseudomonas sp. | reverse complement strand
CGGGAGAGGGGCAAGGGGTGAGGGCCAGCAGCACCGAAGATTCAATGCCCCTCCCCATTCGCTTCCACCAACAACGCCGACAACCGCGCGCACTGTTCAATAAACCCTGCCGACATGCGAAACGCTTCATCCCGTTCCTGCGGCCCCTCAATCTTCACATCGGCAATCAACCGCCCCGGCCGCGCGCCCATTACCACCACGCGCGAGGACAAAAACACCGCCTCGTAAATACTGTGGGTGACAAACACCACGGTCAGATCACGCCGCGCCCAAAGCTGGCGCAAGTCGCTGTCCAGCCGGTTGCGGGTGAATTCATCCAGCGCGCCAAAGGGCTCATCCATCAACAGCAGATTGGGTTCGGTGGCCAACGCGCGGGCAATCGAGGCGCGCATTTGCATTCCGCCAGACAGCTCGCGTGGGTACACGCCACCGAATTTGCCCAGCCCTACCATTTCCAAAGCCGCCTGTACCCGTGGCGCGCTTTCTTCGCGCTTAACCCGCGCCAGGTCCAATGGCAGGCGCACGTTGTCGGCGACCTTAGCCCAGGGCATCAACGTCGCCTCTTGAAACACCATGGCCAGCTTTTGCTCGGCAGCGGTCGGGCTGATTTCGCCCTTGCCCCACCACCGCACATGGCCCGCCGAAGGCTGTTCCAGGCCCGCGAACATTTTCAGCAGCGTGCTCTTGCCGCAGCCGGATGGGCCGAGCAGCGAAACAAACTCGCCCCGGCCAATTTCCAGTTTCATTTTCTGCAGCGCATGGGTGCCGTTGCCGTAGGTTTTCTCCACCTGGTTGGCCAGCAGCACCGGTGGCTCTTCGCTTACTGGCAGGTTAAAGGCGGCGTTCATAGCGGCATGCCCGCAGGGCGGAATTGCTCTTCTTCACCGTGTTGTTGCAGCAGCTCAAAGAGCATCTTGCGCATGATCAAGCCGGGCTTGTCCGACTCCATATGAAACTCCACGCGCCGCCGCGTATCGACGCAAGCGTCGTAGTCGGTGGCTTCGAGAATTTCTTTGTCCTCCAGGGTAATCGGCGCGTCCCAGGCGATCAGTTCTTCCGTGCTGCACGCCTCCTCGCTGTCGTTGCGATACAGCCACTGCACCAGCTGAATACGCTTGTCGTCGATGGGCGTGGCGCAGTTGTAAATGATGTGGTGCAAGCCGCTGTCCGGGTAGGTGCAGCCGAAGCGCCGCACAAACGGCAAGTGCCAACGGTTGAACAAGTGGCGGGTGGTGGTCGGTGCGCTGGAGCCGGTTACGCGATGGCCGGCCACTGGGTTGTTGATCGGCACAATAGTCTCGGCGGCAAAGCCCCACTCGTTTTGCTCGAGTAAATACTTCGACGGTTTCGGCTGGCTGAGCATGCCGAAGTTAGCCTTGTGCACAAAGCTGAAGTGCGAGTTATCAAAGGAGTTCTCCATAAAGCGCAGCGGGCTGGTTTGCCACTCTTCATAGAACTGGAAAATGCGCCGGTACTGCGGCTGGCCGTCTTCATCAAAGTGCGGAATCGGTTGCAGCGGCTCGCCGAGACACACCCACACGTAGCCGTACTTTTCCTGGCAATGGTAGGCGTCGGTGCGCGCACCGGCGGGAATGGGGGCGTTGTCGGCTTGCTGCGGAATGCACACGCAGGCGCCGCTGCCGTCATAGCGCCAGCCGTGGTAGCCGCAGACGATCACACCGTCATCGACCCAGCCTTTGGACAATTGCGCGGTGCGGTGGCAGCAGCGGTCGGCCAGGGCCACCGGGCCCTCTTTGCCCATAAACAGTACGAGGCGTTCGCCGAGTAAGGTGAACGGCTTGGGGCCATCGGCAATAAAACTTGCCGGCATCAGGGCATACCAGAAGCGGCGCAGTACGGGTTGTTGGGTGACAAGCATGGCGGTTTCCTCATCGGATCGTTTGGCGCGGCTCTTGGCTGGCGGCGCTTGAGTGTTCTTATTGGGCAGCGACGTCGCCGGCAGCCGGCAGCACTTTCAGGTCACGGACAAAGCGCGTGTCGTAGGCTTTTTTCCAGTTGGTGTCGGCACTGAGCAAATTGGCCTGCACCATAAAATCGCGGGTCGCCTGCCAGCGCGCATCGGTCATGGTGCCGATGCCATGAGTGGCCGCATCGCCGCCCTCAACCAGGTGATATTCCTTGAGCTTGGCCACACCCCAGGCGAGCAATTCGTCGTTCATGCTCGGGTTGTCTTTTTTGATCAACTCGTTGGCGGGCGCGGGCTCGGCCAGGTAGCTTTTCCAGCCTTGCATGCTGGCGGCGACAAAGCGTTGCAGCACTTCGGGGCGCGTGGCGATCACGTCCTGTCGCGTAACCAGGGTCGAGCCATAGGGCGGGTAACCGGCGTCGGCGAAGAGAAAGAAGTTGGCTTTTTCGCCGGCCTTTTGTGCTTGGAACAGCTCGGAGGTGGGGTAGCCCTGTTGCGCGGTATTGGGGTCGGCAAAGAACGGTTGCAGGTTAAAGGTGTACGGGCGCGCCTGGGCATCGCTGAAACCGTATTTACCTTTCAACCAGGGCCACCACGTGGTTTGTCCGGAGGTGGAGACAAGGATTTTTTTGTCTTTCAAACCGTCCAGCGCGGTGACATCGGCGTGGGTCAGCATGCCCTGCGGGTCACCCTGAAACGGCGCGCCGATAGCCACCACCGGCAAGCCTTGCTGCACGCTGGCGAGCACTTGCAGGTCGTAGTTGATGATCACGTCAGCCTGCTTGTTCAGCAGCAACTGCATGCCGTTGACCTGTGGCCCGCCCATGCGGATTTCCACGTCCAGGCCGTTGGCAGCATAAATGCCTGTGGCCTGAGCCTGGTAAAAACCGCCCTGCTCGGCCTGGGCGTACCAGGAGGTGAGCAACACGATTTTGTCGTTGGCCTGTGCACTCAGGCTCAACAGGATAGAAGCGATGGAACCCAAAACAACGCGTGCTTTCATGGCGAAGGTCTCTCTGCATAAAGGGCTGCTAGGGAAACCGGATGGGGTGCGAGCGAGCAGCAGGGCGATGCCTGCTGGCGGAAGAGTCATGACGATGTGATGGAAACGGCGCATGGCTGACCTCTCTCTCGTCCAGGCAACTGCCAGGAACAAGCACCCAATACCGGGTGTGCGACCGGGTGGCCGCAAGAGCAATGTCCTACGTCGAAAAAAACAAGCCTCGACGCTAACCGCTTCTACTCGAAACAGGTCTTTGCAGAGGCTGTGCCAAGGTGAGTGAAACGCCGATGGCAGCGGCCTTTGTTGACCACCAGGACAGTTGTTGATCGCACCGAGCCGCCCGCACCAGGCCACAAAAACGCGCACACACCCACCCGGCGCGCACAACGACGGTGCACAACCCACACTTACTACGACATCCGCCGCTTTTTCTGCGTCATGCGCTTGTAAGCGGGCAGCCGCCTGGGTTATCAGTGCACAGGCTCCCCACACTCAACGGTTCGGTTGTAGTTATGAACTTCGAAGTCCCCGCGCACACCGCGAAAAACACCGGCAAACCGGCCGGGCGTATCCGCCAGAAAAACGAAGAAGCGATTCTGGCGGCCGCCGAAGAAGAGTTCGCTCGCCATGGTTTCAAAGGCACGAGCATGAACACCATCGCGCAAACGGTCGGCCTGCCCAAAGCCAACCTGCACTACTACTTCAGCAACAAGCTGGGGCTCTATTTGGCGGTGCTGAGCAATATCCTCGAACTGTGGGACAGCACCTTTAACAACCTCACAGCCGAAGACGATCCGGCCGTGGCCTTGGCCGCGTATATCCGCGCCAAGATGGAGTTCTCGCGGCGCCAGCCGTTGGCCTCAAAGATCTTCGCCATGGAAGTGATTGGCGGCGGCGAGTGCCTGTCGGAGTACTTCAACCAGGACTACCTGACCTGGTTCCGTGGCCGCGCCGACGTGTTTGAGGCCTGGATTGCCGCCGGCAAGATTGACCCGGTGGACCCGATCCACCTGATCATTTTGCTGTGGAGCAGCACCCAGCATTACGCCGACTTTAACCAGCAAGTGTGCCGCCTCACCGGGCGCAAAAAGCTGGCCAAAGAAGACTTTGCCGTGGCCACCGACACCCTTATCCATATCATCCTCAAAGGCTGCGGGCTTACGCCGCCTAGCGCCTGATGCCGTTTAGCCTGGCCCAACCTTGCGAGTACCGCGAGGACATCAAAAAAAGCCGTTTTCTGACCTTGGCTGCGCCGATAACCAGCGCGGCCGAGGCGCAGGCGTTTATCGAGCGCCACAGCGACCTGGCCGCCACCCACAACTGCTGGGCGTGGAAGGTGGGGCAGCAGTACCGCTTTAGCGACGACGGTGAACCGAGCGGCACGGCGGGGCGGCCGATACTGGCCGCGATTGAAGGCCAGGATTGCGACCAGGTAGTGGTGCTGGTTATTCGCTGGTATGGCGGTATTCAGCTCGGCACGGGTGGGCTGGCTCGCGCGTACGGCGGTGGCGCGAGCAAGTGTTTGCAGGCGGGTGAGCGGGTGGAATTGGTCAGCCGCGTGCAATGCGCCTGCCACTGCTTGTTTGCGGAGTTGCCGATTTTAAAAGCGCGCCTGAGCGAGTTGGAGACGGTATTGGAAGGTGAACAATACGACGCAGATGGCGCCACATTGCAGTTAGCGATTCCTGAAGCACGCCTCCCCGACTTGCAAAAAACCCTCGGCGATATCACCCGCGGCCGCAGCATTTTGCAGCGCCTGTAAAACGCAATTGAGGTTTGCTGGTCGCCCCCGTAAGCCTGACCCACTCTGGATTCCCGCCTACGCGGGAATGACGGAGGTTAGGAACAGGAACTCCGTCGTCCCCGCGCAGGCGGGGACCCAGGTGCCGCAGCGTTCGGCCGCCCCCTTTCCGTCGGCGCCCTGCGCACCACATTGCCCCATCACTGGACTCCCGCCTACGCCGGAATGACGGAGGTATGGAATAGCAACTCCGTCGTCCCCGCGCAGGCGGGGACCCAGGTGCCGCAGCGTTCGGCCGGCCTTTTTTCGCTAACGCTCTGCGCACCACCCTTGTGCCCTCAACCCCATCAAAAAAATACCCACCCCCTCTAACGCCAGTTTCTGACCGGCTGGCCAAGTTTTTGCTTATGCCAGCCACAGTTGTCTTTTCTTGAGTCAGTGACCATGTCCAGTTCACCTCCCGTTCCGCGCTTGCAGTTGCAAGGCATCACCAAGCGCTACCCCGGCACGCTTGCCAACGACCGTATCGACTTAAGCATCGAAGCTGGAGAAATCCATGCATTGCTGGGCGAAAACGGTGCGGGCAAAAGTACGCTGATGAAGATCATCTACGGCGTCACCCAGCCTGATAGCGGCAGCATTATTTGGCAGGGCGAGGCGTTGAAAATGCGCGACCCAGCCATGGCCCGACACCTGGGCATCGGCATGGTGTTCCAGCATTTCTCGCTGTTTGAAACGCTCACCGTGGCCGAGAACATTGCCTTGGCCATGGGCAAGCAAGCCGGCACGCCCAAGCAGTTGGAGCCGCGTATTCGCGAGGTGTCGCAGCGTTATGGCATGGCGTTGGAGCCGCAACGTTTGGTGCATAGCCTGTCAATTGGCGAGCGTCAGCGGGTGGAGATCGTGCGGTGCCTGATGCAGGACATCAAACTGCTGATCCTCGATGAGCCCACCTCGGTACTCACGCCGCAGGAAGCCGACGAACTCTTCGCTACCCTGCGGCGCCTGGCCGCCGAGGGCTGCAGCATTTTGTTTATCAGCCACAAGCTCGGCGAAGTACGCGCCCTCTGCCAGAGCGCAACCGTGCTGCGCGGCGGGCGGGTGTCGGGGCATTGCGTGCCAGCTGAATGCTCGGACCTGGAGCTGGCCAAGCTGATGGTCGGCGATGCTGAAGGCTTGGAAAGCAGTTACCCGAAGGTCAGCGGCGGCTTGGTGCGCCTGCGAGTGGACGACCTTAGCTGGCATAACATCGACCCCTTCGGCACCTCGCTAAGCCACCTGCGGTTAGAAGTGCGTAGCGGCGAAATCGTCGGCATCGCCGGTGTCGCCGGCAATGGCCAGGATGAATTGCTCGCTTTGCTGAGCGGTGAAGTGCGTTTGGCCCGTGGTGAGCGTGAGCGCATCAGCCTGGACGACCAGCCAATCGCCAACCTTTATCCCGACGCCCGCCGTCAGCGCGGGTTGGCCTTTGTGCCAGCCGAACGTTTGGGCCATGGTGCGGTGCCGGATATGTCGCTTTCCGACAACGCCTTGCTCACCGGCTTTCAGCAAGGCTTGCTCAGCAAGGGCTTGATCCAGCGCGCCAAGGTGCTGGCCTTTGCCGAGGAAATTATTCAACGCTTTGCGGTAAAAACCCCGAACGCCGAAGCGCCCGCGCGCAGCCTGTCTGGCGGTAATTTGCAGAAATTTATTCTCGGTCGGGAAATCCTCCAGCAGCCAAAACTGCTGGTGGCGGCACACCCAACCTGGGGTGTGGACGTTGGCGCGGCGGCGGCCATTCACCGTGCCTTGATCGCCCTGCGCGATGCCGGCGCGGCGATTCTGGTAATCAGCGAAGACCTCGACGAACTGTTCCAAATCAGCGACCACCTTGGTGCCTTATCCGGCGGCACGCTCTCGCCATTAACCGCCACCGCCAGCACCACGCCCGCCGACGTCGGCCGCTGGATGGCCGGCCAATTTGCGCCGCAGGCGCCCAACCTTTCCCCCGGTTCCAGCGCCAGCAGCGCTGCCACCCTGAGCTGACGGAGCACTTCATGTTGTTATCCCTGGAACCGCGCGGCCAGCAATCGCGCGCCATGCTCTGGCTGTCACCGTTGTTGGCCGCCGTGCTGACGCTGGTGTGCGGCTCGCTACTGTTTTTGGCCCTGGGCCTGAGCCCGGTAAAAACCCTGCACACCCTATTGATCGCGCCGATTAGCGACTGGTACGGCGTCTCCGAGCTGTTGGTCAAAACCCTACCGATTCTGCTCTGCGCCCTGGGTTTGGCCGTGGCTTATCAGGCACGCATCTGGAATATCGGTGCTGAAGGCCAGCTGTTGCTGGGGGCGTTGGCGGGCAGTGCTGTGGCGGTGAATATCATCGACTGGGAAAGCCGCTGGGCGCTGGTCTGGGTGTTGGCTGCCGGCACCGTTGCCGGCGCGGCCTGGGGCGGGCTGACGGCGTGGCTGCGCACGCAATTCAACGCCAACGAGATCCTCACCAGCATCATGCTCAACTACATCGCCCTGAACCTGCTTCTGTACTTCGTCCATGGCCCGTTGAAAGACCCGGAAGGCTACAACTTTCCGCAGTCGGCCATGTTTGGCGATATGGCGCGCTTGCCGCTGCTCAGTGAAGACGGCCGCCTGCACGCCGGGGTGTATTTCGCCCTGCTGGCGATTGTGGCGATCTGGGTACTGCTGCAGAAAAGCTTTCTCGGCTTTCAAATCAAAGTGCTCGGGCTCGACCGTCGCGCAGCGGGCTTTGTCGGCTTCCGGGAAAAAAGCCTGGTGTGGTTTGCCTTGCTGGTTAGCGGCGCGCTGGCAGGGTTAGCCGGCGTGGCGGAAGTGGCCGGGCCGATTGGTCAGTTGGTGCCGCAGGTATCGCCGGGTTATGGCTATGCGGCGATTACCGTGGCCTTTCTTGGTCGGCTTAATCCGTTGGGGATTGTGTTCGCCAGCTTGCTGATGGCGCTGCTGTATATCGGTGGGGAAAGCGCACAACTGAGCCTGAATTTACCCCAGGCGATTACCCAATTGTTCCAGGGGATGATGCTGTTTTTCCTCTTGGCCTGCGATGTGTTGATTTTGTATCGGCCGCGGCTGAAGGCGGTTTGGCGCCGGCGTGTGGGCGTGAAAGAAGCGCTGGTCTGAGCCCCCTCACCCCAGCCCTCTCCCCGAGGGGCGAAGGAGACAGACCATATACAGGTCGGTTCCCCTCTCCCGCCTGCGGGAGAGGGGCTAGGGGTGAGGGCAAGCCGTCCCACGATCACAGAGCTATAACAATTTCTACGGAGCAACACCCGATGGATCTCGACCTGTTAAGCAATATTCTCTTCGCCATGGCCCGCACCGGTACGCCGTTGTTGTTGGTGGCCTTGGGCGAGTTGATTTGTGAGAAAAGCGGCGTCCTCAACCTGGGGCAAGAAGGCATGATGCTGTTTGGCGCGGTGGTGGGTTTTATCGTCGCGTTTAGCACCGGCAGCCTATGGCTCGGCGTGCTGTTGGCGATGGCCGCCGGCATGCTCTTATCGCTGTTGTTCGCGGCGGTGGCGTTGGGCTTTAACGCCAATCAGGTGGCCACCGGTTTGGCCCTGACGATTTTTGGTGTCGGCCTGTCGTCGTTTATTGGCGCCGCGTGGGTGGGTAAACCGCTGGC
>NZ_JBBNAH010000267.1:0-6015 GCF_037994325.1 Pseudomonas sp. | reverse complement strand
GCCGTGTACCACTTCGTCGTGGGAGATGGGCAGGATAAATTGCTCGGTAAAGGCGTAGAGCAAGCCAAAGGTCAGTTTGTCGTGGTGGTGCTGGCGGTTGAGCGGGTCTTCGGCGATGTATTTCAGGCTGTCGTGCATCCAGCCCATGTTCCATTTGTAGGCGAAGCCCAGGCCGCCGCCCTGGGTGTCGGCGCTGACGCCGGGCCAGGCTGTGGATTCTTCGGCAATCACTAGGGCACCGGGAACTTCGGTGTGGACCACGTCGTTGAGGTGGCGCAGGAAGTCGATGGCTTCAAGGTTTTCCCGGCCACCGTGGCGGTTGGGGATCCATTCACCGTCTTTGCGCGAGTAGTCGCGGTAGAGCATCGACGCCACGGCATCTACGCGCAGGCCGTCGATATGGTATTGGCGCAACCAGTGCAGCGCCGAGGCGAGCATATAGCCGTGCACTTCGTTGCGGCCGAGGTTGTAGATAAAGGTGTCCCAGTCTTGGTGGAAGCCCTCGAACGGGTTGGCGTATTCGTACAGCGCGGTGCCGTCGAAACGGGCCAGGCCGTGGCTGTCGGTGGGGAAATGCGCCGGCACCCAGTCGAGGATGACGCCAATGCCAGCGCCGTGCAGGCGGTCGACAAACGCGGCGAAGTCTTCCGGGCTGCCGTAGCGGGCGCTGGGGGCAAATTGCGAGAGCAGTTGGTAGCCCCAGGAGCCGCCGAATGGGTGTTCCATGATTGGCATCAGCTCAACGTGAGTGAAACCAAGCTCGTGGATATAGGGAATTAGCTGATCGGCCAATTCGCCCCATTTGAGCACGCGACCATCTTCATGGTGGCGCCAGGAGCCGACGTGCATTTCATAGATCGACAGCGGTTGGTTATGGGCTTGGCCGTGTTGCCGGTTGTCCATCCATTGCTGGTCATTCCAGGTGAAGTCCAGGGGTTTCGACACCACAGAACCCGTGGCCGGCGGCAACTCGGTGGCCAAGGCAATGGGGTCGGCCTTGAGCGGCAGCACGCCATGGGCGCCGAGAATTTCGTATTTATACACTTCGCCCGGCTGCAAACGCGGGATAAACAACTCCCATACCCCCGAAGGATGGCGCGCACGCATAACATGGCGGCGCCCGTCCCAGCCATTGAAATGGCCGACCACAGACACCCGCCGCGCATTCGGTGCCCACACGGCAAAGCGCACGCCGGGGATGCCGTTCTGCTCCATAACCTGCGCGCCAAAGCTTTTGCCCAGTTCGCGGTGGTTGCCCTCGCTGAACAGGTAGATATCGGTTTCCCCCAGCTGCGGACCAAAGCTGTATGGGTCTTCGATTTCCTGCTCGCCCTCGCCCCAGCGAATCCGCAGGCGGTACGGGCGCTGGTCGAGGGGGCGAATGGTAAAGAAGCCCGGCACTGAACCTTGGGCCAATGCGCCAAGGTTGTCGCCGTTGGCCGCATCAATCAGCTCAACGCCCATGGCGCCAGGCAAGTACACGCGAATGATCGGCCCTTGCTCGTCGTTATGCGGGCCGAGAAAGGCAAACGGGTCATTATGCTCGGCGCGCACTAACGCTTGGATCTGCCCTTCCAGCGGATCGTCGTGACGCGGCGCCAGCACTTTCAAATCAATCATCGTCCACTCCGCAATAGGTCTTGGCCCAGTTCCACCAGCCCTTGCACCGGCACATTCAGCCAGTCGGGACGGTAGCGGGCTTCATAAAGAATTTCGTAGGCAGCTTTTTCCACACTGAACAGGGCCAAGGCGGCCTCTTCACCGCCGCGCTCATGCCAGGCGTGAGGAATATCAGCCGCGGCCACGCTATAGGCTTGCAAGAACGCGGTGCGCGCCTGGCTGCGGTACTCGGCAGCCACTTCACGGCGCACGGCTTCGGCTTGCGGCGAAGCATCGGTGCTTTGTGTATTGCGAATGGCCATAGCTGCGGCGTAGTCGAACGAGCGGACCATACCGGCCACGTCTTTCAATGGGCTGTGGCGGGTACGGCGCTCTTGCAGGCTGCGGGTTGGTTCACCTTCAAAGTCGATCAAGAAGGCATCGCCCTGCACCACCAGCACTTGGCCCAGGTGCAGGTCGCCATGCACGCGAATACGCAGCCCACCGACACTTTGTTTGCAGAGTTTTTTCACCGCCGCGAGCAATTGCTTGCTGTGCTCGGCCAGCCATTTCGCACTTTCCGGATCGGCGCTGGAACTGCTGGCCACTACCGCCAAGGCTTCCTGTAATTGCGCGCTGATATTGCTGGTCCACTCGGCTACGTCCTGCTGGGTGGTGGTGATCGCGCCAAAGTCCGGGTTGTCGGTTTTTTGCGCCAGTACGGTGTGCATCTCGCCCAAGCGACGGCCGAGCATGCGGGCAAAGGTCGCCAGTTCCAGGGACGCGGGCGCCACGCTGCCGTCGTCCGCTTTAACCGCTGGGGCGGACAGTTGATCACGCACTGCGCGTTCCAAGGTGTTTTGCGTCCACTGCCAGGCATCCCCTTGGTTGCTAAGGAAGCGCTGCAACACCATCAAGGTATGCGGCACACCTTGCGAGTCGACACGGCGCACTTCGCCCAACAGCGGTGGAATATTGGCAAAGCCTTGCGCGGTGAGATAACCGCCCATTTCCGTTTCCGGGTGCACGCCTGGCATTACGCGGCGCACCAATTTCAGCACCATGCTGTCGCCAATCAGCGCCGAGCTATTGGACTGTTCGGCAGACACCAGTCTGATTTCCGCATCCGGGTTATCCGCCAGTTCCTGCAATTGCGGCGTTGGCAGAAATTGCAGCTCGCTGCCGGCCTGGCTCAGCACTTGGCCTTCACGCAGGTAACGCACCACTTGCGCACTGAACTCCGGCAAGGTGAAGGCATCCGTCAGCAAGCCCACTTCCCTGCCCCGGCGCAAACGCGCCAAAGCCAGTTGCTGCGGCACGGTACTGCCGGGAGTGTTTTCCGCCACATAGCTGAGCGGCAGTTGGTAATGCTCCACCTGATCGCCACTGCGCACTTCCACTTCACTGAGCACGCTGAGTTCGCCAAACGGTACGACGTACAGCAGTTTGTATTCGGCGGCCGCGCCGGCATCCAGGCTGGAGAACCAGCGACGTTTGGGCAGATACGCCGGCAACGACTCGCGGCTTAAGGTCAGGCTGGTGCGCGACTGGCTCAGCTCACTTAAATCGCGCTTGACCACCAAGGTCGGCAAGTCCGGCATACGATCCACTGGCGCCACATGCCACGCCGGCATTTGCGCCTCTTCGGCCAGCAGGAACCAGTAGAAGCCGTACGGCGGCAGCGTTAGCAGGTAGTGCAGTTGGCCAATCGGCGGAAACGAAGTGCCACCGACCATTTCCACCGGCACCATGCCGTTAAACGCCGCGAGGTCCAACTCGGCCGCCTGGGCCGCGCGGGACATATTGGCCACACACAGAATGGTTTCCTGTTTGCCGTCTTCACCGGTGTATTCACGCACATAGGCAAGAATGCGGCGGTTGGATGGTGCGAGCATTTTCAACGTGCCACGACCAAAGGCTTTTTGCTGTTTGCGGATGGCCAGCATGCGCCGCGTCCAGTTCAGCAGCGAATGGGTGTCGCGCTGCTGGGTTTCAACGTTGACGCTTTGGAAGCCGTACAGCGGGTCCATGATCGGCGGCAATACCAGGCTGGCTGGGTCGGCGCGGGAGAAGCCGCCGTTGCGGTCGATCGACCACTGCATAGGCGTGCGCACACCGTCGCGGTCGCCGAGAAAGATGTTATCGCCCATGCCGATTTCATCGCCGTAATACAGGGTCGGCGTACCGGGCATGGACAACAGCATGCTGTTAAGCAGTTCGATACGCCGGCGATCACGCTCTACCAGCGGCGCCAAACGGCGACGGATGCCCAGGTTAATCCGCGCGCGGCGGTCGGCGGCGTAGTAATTCCACAGGTAATCGCGCTCGTGGTCGGTGACCATTTCCAGGGTCAGCTCATCGTGGTTGCGCAGGAAAATGGCCCATTGGCAATTGGCCGGAATTTCCGGGGTCTGGCGCAGGATATCGGTGATCGGGAAACGGTCTTCCTGGGCAATAGCCATATACATGCGTGGCATCAGCGGGAAGTGAAACGCCATATGGCATTCGTCGCCGGGGCCGCCATCTTCGCCACCGAAATACAGCTGAGTGTCTTCCGGCCATTGGTTGGCCTCGGCCAGCAACATACGGTCGGGATAGGTGGCGTCCAGCTCGGCGCGAATTTTCTTCAGCACCACGTGGGTTTCGGCCAGGTTTTCGTTGTTGGTGCCTTCGCGCTCGATCAGGTACGGAATGGCGTCCAGACGCAGGCCATCGACGCCCAAGTCGAGCCAGAAGCGCATCACGCTAAGCACTTCTTTGAGCACCTGCGGATTGTCGAAATTCAGGTCCGGCTGGTGCGAATAAAAGCGGTGCCAGAAGTACTGGCCGGCGACCGGGTCCCAGGTCCAGTTGGACTTCTCGGTGTCGAGAAAAATAATGCGGGTTTCCGGGTACTTCTGGTCGCTGTCGGACCACACATAAAAGTCCCGCGCCTTGGAGCCAGGCTTAGCCCGACGGGCCTTTTGGAACCACGGGTGTTGGTCCGAGGTGTGGTTAATCACCAGCTCGGTAATTACCCGAATGCCGCGGGCATGGGCCTCGGCAATAAAGCGCTTGGCGTCGGCCATGGTGCCGTAGTCGGGGCTAACGTCGCGGTACTCGGCAATGTCGTAGCCATCGTCGCGGCGTGGCGACGGGTAAAACGGCAGCAGCCAGATGGTGTTAACACCCAGGTCGGCAATGTAATCGAGCTTTTCGATCAGCCCTGGGAAGTCGCCGATGCCGTCGTTGTTGGAGTCATAGAACGACTTCACATGCACCTGGTAAATCACCGCGTCTTTGTACCAGAGCGGGTCTTGGATAAAGGCGGCGGGGCGGCGGGTCTTTTTGCTTTTTGCTTTAGTCGGTTCGCTCATCATTAGTCCCTTAATTGGTCGTGCGCACACGCCAGATCCCGAAGGGCTGGTAGCCCGGATCTATACGCATCCATTGGGTTTTGCCGTGCCAGGTCCAGGTGTGCCCAGTCATCAGGTCTTCACCGTGCAGGCTGGCATCGTCAGGCAGGCCGAACTCCCAGAGCGGCAGTTCAAAATGGGCTTCCTGGGCGTTGTGGGGGTCAAGGCTGACCGCCACCAGAATGAAATTGCTGAGGTCGGCAGTACGTTTGCCGAACAGCAAGATGTTGTCGTTGTAGCAGGTGAACACCTTCAGCCCCAGGTGGGTTTGCAGCGCCGGGTTTTGCCGGCGAATACGGTTGAGCTGGGCGATTTCGCTAACGATATTGCCGGGCTGTTGGTAGTCGCGCGGGCGGATCTCGTACTTCTCGGAATCGAGGTACTCCTCTTTGCCCGGCACCGGCGCCGACTCGCAGATTTCAAAGCCTGAATACATGCCCCACAGGCCTGAGCCCATGGTCGCCAGCGCCGCACGAATGAGAAAACCGGCGCGGCCGTTGTTGTGCAAAAACGCCGGGTTGATATCCGGGGTATTCACAAAAAAATTCGGCCGGTAGCAATCGCGCCATGGCGCTTCATTCAGCTCGGTGAAATAGGTTTCCAGCTCGGCCTTGGTATTGCGCCAGGTGAAGTAGGTGTAGCTCTGGCTGTAACCAACCTTGCCCAAACGCGCCATCATTGCCGGGCGGGTAAAGGCCTCGGCGAGAAAGATGACTTCCGGGTGGGTGCTGCGGATATCGGCAATCAGCCACTCCCAAAACGGCAGGGGTTTGGTGTGCGGGTTATCGACGCGGAAATGGGTAACGCCCTCTTCCACCCAACCTTTCACCACATCGCGCAGCGCCAGCCACAGGCCGGGAATAGCGTCTTTGGCGTAGAAGTCGACGTTAACGATGTCTTCGTATTTTTTCGGCGGATTCTCGGCGTGGCGGATCGTGCCGTCAGGGCGCCAGCTAAACCAACCCGGATGCTCTTTAAGCCACGGGTGGTCGGGCGAGCACTGAATGGCGAAGTCCAGGGC
>NZ_JBBNAH010000266.1:0-1384 GCF_037994325.1 Pseudomonas sp. | reverse complement strand
TGTTTGCCCTGATTGCGCAGGATGCCCATGTGCAGGCGGGGCATTGGGTGACGGCGCAGCAGCTTCTGGAACAGCGGCGCCGCTATGACGCAGATGATGTGCCGACCAATCGGGTGTTGGCGCGGGTGTATCTGGAATTAGGGCTGCCCGAACAGGCCGGCCAGGCGGAGGAACGGGTGAGGCAGGCCATACAAGCCCAGGTTTAAGCCGACGAGCAAACCGACCGCGCACCTGGATCCCCGCCTACGCGGGGATGACGGATATTGGATGCAATGCCTAATGTTCAGGCACTGGCAAACACCCCTCGTGCAATCGCCCGCGCCAAACAATCCGCCGCCGCCGACCCCAGCAATGACAGCGCCACGGGCCGCTTCGCGCCCTCCGCCAATTCCCGCTCACCGCTGGCCAACGCAAACACCGTATCCCCATCAAACGGCAAATGCGCCGGCCTAATCGCCCGGGCAATGCCGTCTTGCGCCATGATCGCCAGACGTTTGCACTCGGCCGTGGTCAACGCCGCATTGCAGGCCACCACGGCCAACGTGGTATTGGCCCCGGCCTGCAATCGGCCCAAGGTTTCCAGGCGCGACAGTTCGGGAATCGGGTCGCTATGGCGCAGATCATGGGCCGGCCGCTGCCCACCAAATTCATTGCCAATCTCCCACGGCCAGGCCCAGAAGGTTTTGCCGTCGTCCATATACACGCTGCCCACCGGATTCACCGCCACCAGCGCGCCGACGATCAAGCCATTGCCCACATCCAACGAGGCGGAACCCAGCCCGCCAGGCCGCGTTCCGGCCAAAGCGCCGCGCCCAGCGCCCACGGGGCCCAAAGCGAAATCCTGGCCCGCCGCCGCCAACGCTTCTATTCCCCAACGACGGTAAGGCGGCTCCAGCCCCCAGTCCTTGTCGCCATGGTTCGCCAGGTCATGCAGCACCGCAGACGGCACGATCGGAATGGCTGGCGTCCACGGCTGCACGCGCACGCCGACATCTTGTCGGGACAACGCTGCCGCCACGCCATCGGCGGCAGCCAGGCCAAACACCGAGCCGCCGCTAAGCACCAGCGCATGCAGCTCGCCGATCATATTTTCCGGCTCCAGCGCCGCGATTTCCCGTCCTCCGGGACCGCCGCCGCGCACATCCACGCCCGCCCGCCAGGGACCATTGGGCCGCAACACCGTCACCCCACTGCGCACACGTTCGTCCGTGTGATGGCCCACCGTAAGGCCAGCGACATCAGTGATCAGATTGCGGGGACCGGGAACAAACATGCAGCGCACTCCAGAAAATCAGCCAGTTGAACAACAGGTATAGCCAGATGTGTGCCAGCGAGCATTAAGCGCCTCGCGGCTCAAGCCCCTCCACAAGGACATGCGATCCCC
>NZ_JBBNAH010000265.1:0-11651 GCF_037994325.1 Pseudomonas sp. | reverse complement strand
CACACTTGCTGGCAGCAACGACCTCGGCCTTAACGGCGCCATCAGCGGCGGCGGCCGTCTGGTGAAAAACGGCACCAACACCCTGACGCTCGCCGCCAACAACACCTTCACCGGCGGCACCAGCCTGAACGCCGGCATCCTCAATGTCGGTAGCAACACCGCCCTGGGCAGCGGCTCGCTCAGCGTGGGTGGCGCCGCAACACTGAGCACCACCGGCAACTACAGCCTGGCCAATACCGTGCAACTGGGCGCCAACACCCTGACCCTCGACAACGCCGGCCAAGCGCTAAGCCTTGGCGGCATAGTCACCGGCAGCGGCAGCTTGAACACGCTGGGCAACGGCACCCTGACCCTGAGCGGCAACAACAGTTACAGCGGCGGCACTACCCTCACTGCCGGCACGCTAAAACTGGGCAGTGACGCCGCCCTGGGTAGCGGCACTGTGACCGTGGCGGGCGCCGCCACCCTCGACACCACCGCCAACCGCGTTATTGCCAATGCCCTGGCATTGAACGCGGCGTTGGGCCTGACTGGCAGCAATAACCTCACCCTCAACGGCGCGCTGAGCGGCAATGGCAACCTGATTAAAAACGGCAGTGCGCTACTGACCCTGGGTGGCAACAGCAGCAGCTATACCGGCAATACCACGCTGAATGCCGGCACCTTGCTGGTGGGCAATGGCAACGCCTTGGGCAGCGGCCAATTAACCGTCGGCGGCGGCGCCTCACTGGACAGCGCAGGCGCGCTTAACCTTGGCAACGCCGTGCAACTGAACAGCAACCTCACCGTGCTCGGCAGCCATGACCTGGGTTTGTCTGGTGTGGTAACGGGAACCGGCACGCTGGTTAAAAACGGCGCCAGCACCCTGACCCTAGCCGGCAGCAACAGCTACAGCGGCGGCACCACCTTGGCGGCCGGGCGGCTCAGTGTGGGCAGCAATAGTGCCTTGGGCACCGGCGGCCTGAGCGTCACCGGGGCGAGCAATCTCAACGCCACCGCGGCCACGACCATCCTGGCCAACGCCGTCAATTTAGGCAGTACCCTGACCGTCGACGGCAGTAACGCCTTGCTGCTCAACGGTGCCATCAGCGGCAGCGGCCGCCTGGTGAAAAACGACAACGGCGCCTTGGCGCTGAATGCCGCCAGCACCTTTAGCGGCGGCACCTCACTTAATGCCGGCACCTTGCTGCTGGGCAACGCCAGCGCCCTGGGCAGTGGCACGCTGGATGTGAGCGGCGCGGCAACGCTGGATACCAACCAAGCCTTGAACCTGACCAATAACGTCGCCCTCGGCGCCGCCCTGACCCTTGGCGGCAGCCAGGACCTTGGCCTGAACGGTGTACTGAGTGGCAGCGGCAGCCTGATTAAAAATGGCGGCGGCAACCTGACCCTATCCGGCAACAACAGCTTCTCTGGCGGCACCACGCTCAACGCGGGAACCCTGACCGTGGCCCAGGCCAATGCGCTGGGCAGCGGCAGCTTGAACGTTACCGGCGCCGCCACCCTCACCGGCAACGGCGACTACAGCCTAAGCAACGCGGTGAGTCTCGGTGCCGCCTTAGCGCTGGACAGCGCCGGCCATGCACTGACCCTCAGTGGGGTTCTCGATGGCAATGGCGGGCTGACGAAAACCGGCAACGGTAGCCTGACCCTCTCTGGCAGCAACACCCTGAGCGGCAGCACCACGCTGAATGCCGGCACGCTGATTCTGGCCAACGCCAACGCCCTGGGCACCGGCAATCTGCTGGTCACTGGCGCGTCCACCCTGGGCACCACTGGCGCGCTGAATACCACCAACGACATCGCCCTGAACGCCGACCTGACCCTCAGCAACAGCGCCGCCCTGGGCCTGGCGGGTGTACTGAGTGGCAGCGGCGCGCTGATCAAAACGGGCAGCGGCGCGCTTAACCTTACCGGCAACAACAGCAGCGGCGTCTATACCGGCACGCTGACGGTCAACGCTGGCGTGGTGCAAGGCAGCGCCACATCGCTGGTGCAAACCATCGTTAACAACTCGCTGGTGAATATCGACCAGTTGGCCAACGGCACCTACAGCGGTTCGATTTCCGGCAGCGGCGGCGTGAATAAAACCGGCACCGGCACCCTGGAACTCAGCGGCAACAACAGCTTTAACGGCGGCTTGAACGTGCTCGCCGGCACCGTTGCCCTTACTGGCGGCAATGCCCTCTCCGATACCGGCGCCGTGGTGCTGGCCAGCGGCAGCAATCTGCAGGTCAATACCAGCGAAGTGCTGGGCGGCCTTAGCGGCAGCGGCGCCGTAAACCTCGGCAGCGGCGCGGTAGTGGGCCTGGGTGGCGATAACCTGGATACGGCCTTTGCCGGCGCGTTAACGGGTACTGGCGGCCTGGGCAAAGTCGGCAGCGGCACCCTCACCCTCAGCGGCACCAGCACCTTTACTGGCGGCACCAGCGTTAACAACGGCACCCTCAATGTCACCGGCAACTTGGGCGGCAATGTCTCGGTACTTAACGGCGGCACCTTGGCAGGCACCGGCACGGTGGGTGGCGCAGTAGCAGTGGGTGCCGGTGGCGCGCTGAAGGCGCTGAGCGGCCAAGTACTCAATACCGGCAACCTGACCCTGGATGCTGCATCGAATTTCAACGTTACCCTGGGCTCACCCAGCACCAGCACCCTGGTGCGGGTCAATGGCGACCTGACCCTCGACGGCACCCTCAACGTCACCGGCATTGGTGGTTTTGGCCAAGGCGTTTATCGGCTGATTGATTACACCGGCGCCCTCACCGATAACGGCTTGGCCCTGGGCACTCTGCCCACCAGTATTCTGGGTGATCTGGCCAGCATCCAGAGCAACATCCTCGGCCAAATCAACCTGGCTGTGGAAAGCAACACCAGCCCCATTCAGTACTGGAATCCCTCCGCCACCAGCACTATTACGGGTGGCAACGGCACCTGGGGTGTAGGCAGCACCTGGGTCAATTCCGGAGGCATTGCGCAGGTGCCATGGAGCAGTGGTTTCGCCGTATTCAGCGGCACGGGCGCAGCGGTGGATGTCAACGGCGCGCAAAGCGCCAATGGTCTGCAGTTTATGACTGACGGCTATGTACTCGGCGGCAGCGGCAGCATTGCTGCCGTAGATGCCAGCGGCCTGAGCGTGCGGGTTGACCCCAACGTTACCGCCACCCTCAACACCACCCTCACTGGCAGCGGCAGCCTGAATAAACGCGACTACGGCACGCTGATTCTTGCCGGCACCAACACCTACACCGGTGGCACCACCCTCAGCGAAGGGGTGCTGCAAGTGGCCAGCGACAGCAACCTGGGCGATGCCAGCGGCGGCCTGACCTTCAACGGCGGCACCCTGCGCGTCACCGGCAGCGCCTTTGGCAGCACCAGCCGGGCTATCACCTGGCAAGCAGGCGGTGGCGGCTTCGATATCGTCGACGCCGGTAACACCTTTATCGCGACGCAAAACCTCGGCGGCACGGGCGCGCTGAACAAGCTGGGCGCCGGCACGTTGCTGTTGTCTGGCAACAATACCTACAGCGGCGGCACCACGCTGAACGCCGGCACGCTGATTGTTGGCAGCGACAGTGCGCTGGGCAGCGGCACCCTCGGCGTGCAGGCCAATGCCAACCTGAGCAACAGCGGCACTCGCACCTTGGGCAACACCGTCGCCCTCGGCACCGGCACTACCCTCAGCGTACTGAACGACAACGGCACCAGCCTGACCCTCAACGGCTTGCTCAGTGGTCAAGGGGCGCTAAACAAAAACGGCCAAGGCACCCTGGTGCTGAATCACGCCAACACCTACAGCGGTGGCACCACCCTGCAGCAGGGCACGTTGACCGTCGGCGACAACCTGGCCCTGGGCACTGGCGCCATTACCGTCGCGGCCGCGGGCAATCTCGACACCAGCGGTGGCCCGCGCACCCTGGCCAACGCCCTGATACTCAACGACGACCTCAGTGTGCTGGGCAGCAACGACCTGACCCTGAATAACGTGCTCAGCGGCGGCGCCGGTAATAGCCTGATCAAGCAAGGCAGCAGCACCCTCACCCTTAACGCCGGCAACACCTATAGTGGCGGCACGTCGCTGCAAAACGGCACCCTTACCCTCGGTAACAACCAGGCCTTGGGCAGCGGGGTACTCAGCGTCGACGGCGCGGCCAATCTGGACGCCAACAGCGCGCGCACCCTGGCTAACGCGGTCAGTCTCAACAGCGACCTGACCTTACTCGACAACGCCGACTTCACCTTAAACGGCGTGGTCAGCGGCACGGGTAGCCTGACCAAGCAAGGCACCACCACCCTCACCCTCAACAACACCAATACCTACAGCGGCGCCACCACCCTGGCCGGCGGCGCACTGCTGCTCGGCACTAATGGCAGCCTCGGCAGCGGCGCCTTGACTATCCTCGGCGCCAGCAGCCTCAACAGCAGCAGCGCGAAAACCCTAAGCAACACCCTCAACCTCAGCGACACCCTGACCCTGCCCGGCAGCGCCGACTTAACCCTCAACGGCGCCGTCACTGGCACTGGCGGCCTGCTCAAACAAGGCAGCACTACCCTCACCCTCGGCAGCGCCAACACCTACAGCGGCGACACCGTGCTGCAAAGCGGCAGCCTGCTGCTGGGCGACGATGCAGCCCTGGGCAGTAGCGCGGTAAAAGTCACCGGCAACGCCAACCTGGGCAGCAGCCTCGGCAACCGTACCCTGCAAAACGCCATCGACATCGCCGTCGGCAAAACCCTTAGCGCCCTGACCGGCACCAGCGATGTGCTGACCCTCGCTGGCCCCGGCCTGATCACCGGCGACGGCAGTTTGCTGAAAACCGGCACCGGCACGCTGGTGCTGGGCGGCGCCAATACGTTTACCGGCGGCCTGCAAGTGGCCGATGGCGGCAGCCTGGTGGTAAACGACGATGCGGCGCTCGGCAGCGGTCTAGTGACCCTCAACGGTGCCACGCAACTGAGCAGCAGCGGCGCCCGCGTGCTGAGCAACGCCATCCGCCTGAATGCCGCCTTAACCCTGCCCGGCACCAGCGACTTGACCCTGAACGGCGCCCTCAGCGGCACGGGCGCGCTGGTCAAAAACGGCGCCAGCAACCTCACCCTCAATGGCAGCAACGCCTATACCGGCGGCACCACCCTGAATGCCGGCAGCCTTACCGTGGGCAATAACAACGCCTTGGGCAGCGCGACGTTAACCGTAACCGGCAATGCCGCGCTGATCGACGCGGGCACCGACACCCTGGCCAACGCCATTACCCTGGGTACCGGCACCACGCTGAGCGTGACCAGCGCCGATACCCTCGCACTCGCTGGCACCATCAGTGGCAACGGCAGCCTGTACAAAGACGGTACGGGCATCCTCGCCCTCACCGGCAATAACACCTACAGCGCCGGCACTACCTTGCAGGCCGGTGGCCTATTGTTGGGCAATAACAATGCCCTGGGCACAGGCACCCTGACCGTTAGCGGCGCCAGCACCCTGGATGGCAGCGCCGCGCACACCTTGGGCAACGCCATCCAACTCAACGGCGGCGACCTGAGCCTGCCCGGCAGCAACGACCTCACCCTTAACGGCACCCTCAGCGGCAGCAACGCGCTAATCAAACAAGGCAGCAACACCCTCACCCTCAACGGCAACAACAGCTATGCCGGTGGCACCACCCTCGCTGGTGGCAGCCTGATCCTGGGCGATAACAACGCCCTGGGCAGCGGCGTAGTCAATGTAACCGGCGCCAGCAGCCTGGACGGCAGTGCCGCGCGGGTAGTGGCCAACGCCTTTAACCTCGGTGCCGACCTGACCTTGCCCGGCAGCCACGACCTGACGCTGAACGGCGCCTTGGTCGGCAGCGGCGGCCTGATCAAACAAGGCGCTAGCAACCTGACCCTGAACAACGACAGCACGCCGTATACCGGCAACGTCACCCTGCAAGGCGGCAGCGTATTGCTGGGTAACGACAACGCCCTGGGCAGCGCCGCCGTCAGCGTTACCGGCAACACCGCCCTGGGCAATAGCAGCAGCGGCCTGCGCACGGTGGGCAATGCCATTGATGTCACTAGCGGCAAAACCCTGAGCCTGATCACCAGCGCCAGCAGCGATATCACCCTCGGTGGCCCCCTTAGCGGCGCCGGCACGTTGAGCAAAACCGGCAGCGGCACGCTGTCGATCAACGCCGCCAACAGTGGCTTTAGCGGGCAAACCCGCATTAACGGCGGCACCCTATCCCTCGGCGACAGCCAGGCGCTGGGCAGTGGCGCCCTGCTGTTTTTGGCCAACGCCAACCTGACCGGCAGCACACCACTAACTCTGGGCAGCAATATCTATTTGGGCGCCGACCTGAGCCTGATCGGCACGCAAGACCTGACCCTCAACGGCACCATCGGTGGCGGCGGCGTACTGCTGATGAACAACAGCGGCACCCTGACCCTCAATGGCCACAACAACAACTTCAACGGCATTCAACTGAATGCCGGCAACCTGGCCATCAGCACCGACACGGCCTTGGGCAGCGGTGCCCTCAGCGTCAATGCCAACGCCACGCTGACCACCAGCGGCAACCTGTCGCTGAACAACGCAGTCGCCCTGGCCGGCGGCAGCAACCTGACCCTGTCCCACGCTGACAGCCTGACCCTCGGTGGCGTGCTCAGCGGCAGCGGCGCCCTGAGCAAAACCGACGTCGGCACCCTCACCCTGAACAACGCCAACACCTACAGCGGCGGCACTGCGCTGCAAAACGGCTTGCTGATTTTGGGTGATGACCTGGCCTTGGGCAGTGGCCTGGTCACCGTGTCCGGCAACGGCCACATCGACGCCAGCGCCGTGCGCAACCTGGCCAACGATATCCAGTTCACCAACGACTTCAGCCTGACCGTAGACGGCAGCAACAACCTGACCCTGGCCGGCGATCTGGGCGGCGCCGGCAAGCTGATCAAACAAGGCAACGGCAGCCTGACCTTAGGCGGTAGCAACAGCTACACCGACGGCACCCTGGTCAACGCCGGCACCCTGTATGGCACCACCCTGAGCCTGCCGGGAGACATCGAAGTGAGCAGCGGCGCGCGCCTGGAATTCAGCCAGAACTTCGATGGCAGCTACGGCGCCAACGGCGAAGTGCTGAGCGGCGCCGGCACCCTGGCCAAATCCGGCACCGGCGTGTTGACTCTGGTCGATGGCAATACCTTTACCGGCCTGGTCGACATCCTGGCCGGCACCCTGCTTACCAGCGGCGACACGGTAATCAGCGACGCCAGCCAAGTGAATGTCGACGGCGGCGCCACCCTGGGTATTGGTGGCACGGAAACCCTGAGCAACCTCAGCGGCAGCGGTGCGGTCAACCTGCTCAACGTCGGCACCTCCGTGCTTAACCTCGGTGCAGCAGGCAGCGGCACCTCGGCCTTCGCTGGTTCCATCAATGGCCTGGGCGATCTCAACAAAGTGGGCAGCAATACCCTGATCCTCTCCGGCACCAGCGGCCTCACCGGCCCCACCACTGTTCAGGCCGGCACCTTGCAAGTAGACGGCACCTTGAACAGCGCCACCGTCAGCGTACAAAGCGGCGCCACCTTGAGCGGTGTTGGGGTGCTCAATGGCAACGTTAACGTGGCCGACAACGGCGTTATCGCCGCCGACCAAAACCGCGGCACCTTGTCGGTTGGCAACCTGACCCTGAACAACGCCTCGCAGGTGAACTTAAACCTCGGTGCGCCCACCGGTGCCTCGCTGATCGACGTGAATGGCGACCTGACCCTGGACGGCGAACTCAACGTCACCGACGCGGGCGGCCTGGGCCTGGGCGTGTACAACCTGTTTACCTACACCGGCCAGCTCAACAACAACGTGCTGGACTTCGGCAGCCTGCCGAGCGCGGTTACCAGCAACGTCTATGGCCTGCAAACCGGCTTCGCCAACCAAGTGAACCTGGTAATTCAGGCGTCCGCCAACCAAGTGCTGTTCTGGAACGGCACGCAAAACAACCCCACGGGCACCATCCTTGGCGGCTCCGGCACCTGGGGCACCGCCACCAACTGGACCGACGCCAATGGCGCCACCAGCTCCACCTGGGGCGACACCTTTGCCGTGTTTGGCGGCGCCATCGGCACACCAGGCAACCCCAATGTGGTCAGCGTCGACGGCAGCCAAGGCGTTATCGGCATGCAGTTCCTCACCGATGGCTACGTGCTGAATGAAGCCGCGGGCGGCGGTAGCCTCACAGCCCTCGACGGCGGCAACGGCAGCACCGATATCCGCGTTAACAGCAACGCCACAGCCGTTATCAACGCCGATATCGACGGCAGCAGCCGCCTGAACAAACTGGATGGCGGCACCCTGATTCTCGGCGGCGACAACACGTACAGCGGCGGCACGCGCTTTAGCGCTGGCGTGGTCGAGGTGGATGCTGACACGCGCTTGGGCGCCAGCACCGGCAGCCTGGAGTTTGCCGGCGGCACCCTGCGCATCAACGGCATCGACTACACCGGCACCACCCGCGCCATCGCCTTCAATGGCGCCGGCGGCACCCTGGATATCAGCGACGCCAACAACACCTTTACCCTCGGCCAAGTGCTGACCGGCAGCGGCGGCCTCAGCAAACTCGGCAACGGCACTCTCGAGCTGGACGCTGCTAACACCTATGCCGGCAACACCACCCTGGGCGCCGGCACCCTGCTGCTGGGCAATGGGGATGCGTTGAGCAGCGGCACCTTGATCGTCACCGGTGGCACCCTCGGCACCAGCGTCGACCTTGGTTTGGCCGACACCGGTGGCGTGGGCGTGGACAACAACATCCTGCTTAACGGCGCGCTGACCGTCGCCGGCAGCAACGACCTGGCGCTTACCGGCGCCATCAGCGGCAGCGGCAAGCTGATCAAAAATGGCAGCGGCTCAACCCTGGAACTCACCGGCAACAACAGCTACAGCGGTGGCACCGACCTGAATGCCGGCACCCTGGTGGTCGGCAATAACAACGCCCTCGGCACCGGCGCCCTGCGCACCGCCGCCAACACCCAACTGGACAGCAACCAGGCCGTAGCGCTGGGCAACGAAGTGCAAGTCACGGGCAACCTGACCCTGGTCGGCAGCCACGACCTGACCCTGGGCGAGACCATCAGCGGCAGCGGCAGCCTGACTAAAAATGGCAACGCCACCCTGACCCTCGCCGATGGCAACACCTACAGCGGCGGCACTACCCTCAATAATGGCCACCTGGTCGTTGGCGCCAACGGCGCCTTGGGCAGCGGCGCGTTGACCGTTAATGGCGGCGACCTCGACAGCAGCGCCGCCGTCACCCTAAACAACGCCATCACCCTTAACACCGACCTCAACGTGCTGGGCAGCAATAACCTGAGCCTGACCGGCACCATCGGCGGCAATGCTGGCATCGACAAAAACGGCCCGGCCACCCTGACCTTAAGCGGCAACAACAGCTACAGCGGCGACACCAACCTGAATGCCGGCACGCTGGTGGTCGGCACTAACAACGCCCTCGGCACAGGCGACCTCAACGCCGCCAACGGCACCACCCTCGACAGCAGCAGCGCCGTCAGCCTGGGCAATGACATCAACCTGGCCGGCACCTTGGCCCTCGCCGGGAGCAATAATCTCACCCTCAATGGCCTGATTTCCGGCGCCGGTGGCCTGCACCTGCTCGGCGTCTCGCCCATTGTCCTTAACCACGCCAACACCTACAGCGGCGGCACGGAACTGAGCGGCGGCACCCTGGTGGTCGGCAATAACAATGCCCTGGGCAGCGGCGACCTCACCGTCAGCGGCAACGCCGCGCTCGACACCAACCTCGCCGGCCTGGTACTGACCAACAACATCGACCTGCAAGCCGTGCTGACCAGCACCGGCAGCAACCCATTAACCCTCAGCGGCGATATCACCGGCACCGGCAGCCTGATCAAAAACGGCAGCGCCCTGCTCACCCTCAGCGGCGACAACAGCTACAGCGGCGGCACCACCGTCAACGCCGGCGCGCTGGCCGGCGATAGCAACAGCTTGCAGGGCAATATCACTACCGCCGCCGGCACCTCGGTGATCTTTAACCAAGGCAGCACCGGCACTTACAGCGGTGTGCTGAGCGGCAGCGGCGAATTGGTAAAAAGTGGCATCGGCAATCTGATTTTAAGCGGCGCCAATACCTACACCGGCGGCACCGACATTACCGGCGGCTCGCTGACCGGCGACAGCAACAGCCTGCAAGGCAACATTCAAATCGGCAGCGGCACCAGCCTGATCTTCGACCAAGGCTTTAACGGCAGCTACAGCGGCTCACTCAGCGGCACCGGCGATCTGATCAAACAGGGCAACGGCAACCTCAGCCTGACCGGCAACAGCACCCTGGGCGGCAACACCATCATCAGCAACGGCGCGCTGCTGGTAGAAGGCAGCCTGACCAGCAGCGAAATCATTATCGACGCCGGCGGCTCGCTCGGCGGTGGCGGCAGCCTTAACGGCGACGTCACCATCGCCAACGGTGCGCACCTGGTGGCGGGTACTTACCTCACCCCACTGAGCTTTGCTGACGACCTGGTGCTAACCGCCGGCACCAGCCTCGACTTCCAACTTGGCATTCCCAATAGCCCGACGGCGCTGGTCAGCGTCGGTGGCAACCTGACCCTCGACGGCACCCTCAACCTGAGCAATGCCGGTGGCTTGGGCGTAGGCATCTACCGCCTGTTTAGCTACGGCGGCAGCCTTACCGACAATGGCCTGAGCTACGGCAGCGTACCGCTGGGCTATGGCACCAGTGACTTCACCTTGCAAACCAGCCTGGCCGGGCAAGTGAACCTGTTGCTTGAAGGCGTGGCCGGGGAAATCCAATTCTGGGACGGCGCAGGCACACCCGGCGACGGCGTCATCAGCGGCGGTAGCGGCACCTGGGGCGCAGGGCAAAACTGGACCAACGCCACCGGCACCTCAACGGACGTCTGGGGCGAACGCTTCGCCGCCTTTGCCGGCACCGGGGCCACCGTTACCCTGGCCGGCGCACAGAACTTTACCGGCATGCAATTTCTCAGCAACGGCTATGTTTTGAATGGCGTTGGCGCGCAGCTCAACGCCCTCACCGACAGCAATGGCAGTGCGCCGCGGATCATCGTCGACAACGGCGTCAGCGCCGAGATTGGCGTCACCATCGACGGCACTGCCGGCCTGGTCAAGGCCGGCGCCGGCACGCTGATTCTCAGCGCCAACAATAACTACACCGGCGACACGCAAATCACCGGCGGTACTCTGCAGGTCGGCGACGATGACGCCCTTGGCGATGCCAACAGCGCTATCGTGCTGAACGGCGGCGTGCTCGGTGTTAGCGGCAGCACCTACACCAGCACCAACCGCGACATCAGCCTGGGTGCCAATGGCGGCGGCTTTGATATTCAGGCGGCCGCCAATACCTTTACCGTCAGCCAATCGCTCAGCGGCACGGGCGACTTGATCAAACAAGGCGACGGCACCCTGCTGCTCACTGGCAGCAATTCCTACAGTGGCGGCACCTTGTTGCAAGACGGCACCCTGGTCGGCAACTCCAGCAGCCTGCAAGGCAATATCGCCAGCAGCAGCGGCACCTCGCTGCAGTTCAACCAAACCGTCAACGGCACCTACGCCGGCAACTACTCCGGCGCCGGTAACCTGGTCAAAGACGGCAGCGGCAACCTGACCC
>NZ_JBBNAH010000264.1:0-3230 GCF_037994325.1 Pseudomonas sp. | reverse complement strand
GGTTCAGGCCCATTTCGTGACGCAGCTGCTCCACATAGGCCGGGTCATCCAAACCGGCAGCGCTGGCCATGGTTAATGCCGGATCGCCGGGTGCCAACCGCAGCAGCAAAAAGGTGCCGATCAACACCGTCAGAATCACCAACAGCACCCGCCCGACGCGCAGCGCCACAAAGTACAGGCCCTGGGCCAGCGAAGCGCGTGTACTCATTGCGCCGGCTTCTCCACATACACTTGGTCCAGGCTTTCGTTGACGCTGGTGGCCGTTTTCAGCAGGTTTTTAACGCCGTCGTGGTACAGCGTCGGGAAGCGCATTTCAAAAATCGGCAGTATGGGTAAATCAGTGTTCAATACCGCTTCCAAGCGGTGGTACGTGGCGATGCGGGTGGCGCTGTCCGGCGCGTTGGCGGCGTCCTGCCACAGCTTATCGGCGACCGGGTTGGAGTAACCAACCACGTTGTTAAACGGCGAGCCCTTGGCGATGTTGTCGGTGCGGTAGAAATACGAGGTCGACAGGTAGGGGTCGCCGACTTGGAAGCTGAAGTTATAGGTGAGGTCAAAATCCCAATCGCTGACCCGCTGATACCAAGTCGCCGAATCCGAGGTCACCACTTGTACCTTGATACCCAGCGGTTGCAGTGCTTGGCGGGTGTACTCCGCTGCACGTTCCCAGGCACCGCCTTTTTCGCCGTTCAGCAAACGCAGGCGCACCTTGCTCAGGTCCACGCCGGACTCCTGAATCAACTGGCGCGCTTTGGCCTGGTTAAAGGCGTGTTGCTCCACGTTTGGATCATGCTCGGGGCTGCCGATGGGAAAGATGCCCTCGGCCGGTTTGCCGGTGCCAAAGAAGATATTGTCGACGATAAATTTGCGGTCCAAGGCCAGCAAAATGGCCTCGCGCACCTTGGCGTTATCCAGCGGCGGCTTGCGCGTGTTGATCTGCAAAAATGCCTGGCCGCGAAACGCCTCCCAGCCCTGCTCCGTACGGATTACGCCCGGTAAGGCGGCGAGTCGTGAAAGGTCGGCGTAGTCGGCATCGCCGCTGCGCAGCACCTGAATATCACCACGCTCAAAGGCGGCGGCGCGCGACGCGGCATCGGGGATTACGTGGAACACCACGGCGTCCAGATACGGCAGGTCTTTCTTCCAATAGTGCGGGTTACGTTCCAGGCGGATATACGCGCCACGCTTCCATTCCTTGAACACAAACGGCCCGGTGCCGATGGGTTGCAGATTGGCCGGGTTGGCGCGGAAATCGCCTTTGCCGTCGTACACATGCTTGGCCACCACCGGGCGCAAGCCGCTGCCCAGCAGGTCGAGCAATGGCGCGAAGGGTTTCTTCAAGGTGAAACGCACATGGGTGGCATCGAGCGCTTCTACCGACTGGAAATAGTCCGCGAAGAGGCTTTTTTGCCGAGGGTCGACGGTCGGGTAAAAGGTGGTAAAGCTGAACACCACGTCATCGGCGCTAAACGGCTGACCGTCGTGCCAGGTGACGCCGTCTTGCAGGGTGAAGGTCCAGGTCAGGCGGTCGTCGGAGGTGGTCCACTCGCGGGCCAAAACAGGCTGCGGTTTTAGGTCGTGGTCGAACTCAATCAGGCTTTGCAAGATTTTGCCGCTGACGTACTGCGTGGCCACATGGGACACCAACGCATGCACTAACGCTGGCGGCTCGGGCTGGGCGACCAGGCCGAGGGTGCCGCCGCGAACCGGCTCAGCGCCGGCTGTAGGCAACCAGGTCAACGCCAATGCAGTAACCAACGCGCCAAGGGTGCTGCGCAGATGAAAGGAGGGGGTGTGCGGCATCGCGGTGTCTCATCATCAGCCGAAGGGATAAACCCTCAGGAGCAAGCCCCATGCCAGCGTGTCTAGCGCCCATGCCCCGTGGCCTGCGGCGCTGGGTTGCAGCTAGGCTGTTGGTTATGCAGCAGCCGTTTCCGCAGATTGTCCGGAAACCAGCAACGACGCCGCGCCACAGCACCGAATAACGCGGCTTTGCGCCCTGGCACAGGCTTTGCGATACACCGCCCATCAGCACACTGACGACCTTGTACGGAGCTACAGGCATGTCCCACGATTATCTCGGCAACCCGCTGTCCACCCGCGATGCCACCACCCTCGCCGCCATTGATGATTTCATCGGCGGCCTGCTCACTTACGAACCCCGCGCCGAAGGTATTTTGCCGGCCGCCGATGCTGCGCCGGACGATTTGCCGGTAAATGTGTATGCCGGGTTTCTCGCCATGTTTATCGAGTCGCCCGATGCTGCGCCGCTGGCCAGCCACTACCGTGCCCGCGCGCGCCTGCTGCTTGATGCCAACACACCCAAGCGCGAAAGCACCCTGCTCGCCCTGCTGGACGCCTTGATCGCCGACGACACGCCGCTGGCCCTGACCCTCACCGACCAGTTGCTGGACGCCCATCCGCGCGATCTATTCGCCCTGAAACTCAGCCACTACCTGCGCTTTAACAAGGGCGATTCGCCGGGCATGTTGCGCGTGGCATTGAAGGTGCTGCCGCATGCCAGCGAAGTGGCCCAAGTGCACGGCATGCTGGCGTTTGCTTACGAGCAATGTCACTTGCTGGCCGATGCCGAAACCGCGGCGCGCCAAGCATTGGAACTGGAACCCCGCGAGCCCTGGGCGCAACACGCGCTAGCCCACGTGCTGCTTACCGAGGGGCGGATTTCTGAAGGCACGGCGTTTCTGGAGTCGGTGAAATACGGCTGGGTCGGCCTCAATTCGTTTATGTACACCCATAACTGGTGGCACCTGGCGCTGTTCCATCTGGCGCGCGGACGGCAGCAGCGGGTGTTGGATATTTACGACCAGCATGTGTGGGGCATCTTGCCGGAATACTCCCAGGACCAGATTGGCGCGGTGTCGTTGCTCACCCGGCTGGAGCTCGCCGAGGTTGACGTCAGCGCACGCTGGCAGGCGCTGGCCGAGTACCTGCAAGTGCGCCGCAACGACACCATCCAGCCATTTCTTTCGCTGCAATACCTTTACGGGTTGGCCCGCGCGGGGCGTCCGCAGGCCAAGACGCTGCTAGCCGCGTTGCAACTGCGTGCAGAGCAGGCGCCGGAACATAGCCGCGCCGTGTGGCGTGAAATCACCTGGCCGGCAGCTGAAGGGTTGTATGCCCACGCCACCGGCGATTTTGAACGGGCGGCGCAGCGATTAGATTCCGTGCTGCCGAGGTTGGTTGAGGCCGGCGGAAGCCATGCGCAGCGT
>NZ_JBBNAH010000263.1:0-10606 GCF_037994325.1 Pseudomonas sp. | reverse complement strand
GTGTGCAAGTGTGCACACACCCTGCGGCTCAGTCGTCGCCTTTATCCGGCATGCCGTCTACTACGCCGGCGGTGTTGTCCAGCAAGCTTTTGGTGGCGGTTTGCAGGAAGGCTTCCAGCTGCTTTTTCAGTTCCGGGTCGATATCACCCGGTACCCGTTTGGCGCTGGATTTGGCGCCCAGTTGGTATTCGTATAGGCGCGGTTCAAAGCCTTTGGGTTGGATAAGGATGCGCTCGGGGGTAACGATGGCGACCGTCTGTTCACCACCGGACGGTTTGATTACGCCAATGCCATGGTCGCCTTCTGGCAGGGTGAGCAGGTCACGGCCCCAGCATTGGTGACGCACTTGCCCACCCAGACGGCCCATGATGGTCGGCACGATGTCGATTTGCGTGCCGACGGTATGGCGCAGTGGGCCGAATTTTTCCTGAATGCCTGGGCCGATCAGTAGCAGCGGCACGTTAAAGCGGAACAGGTCCATTTCGGTCAGTTGCTCGTCACTGCCAAAACCGTGGTCGCCAACGATCACAAACAGGGTGTCTTTAAAGTACGGCGCTTTACGCGCTTTCTCGAAGAATTGACCCAGCGCCCAGTCCGAATAACGCATGGCAGTCAGGTGTTCGTCCGAGGTACTGCCGGTGTTGACGCGCTCAACGGGCAGCTCGGCCGGCAAGGCGTACGGGGTGTGGTTGGACAGGGTTTGCAGCAGGGCATAGAACGGTTTTTTGCCGTAGTTGCTTTCCAGCTCTTTGGCGCCACGGTCGAACATGTCCTGGTCAGATACGCCCCAGGTTGGGTCCATAAATACCGGGTTTACGAAGTCTTCGCGGCCAATAAAGTTGGTCATGCCTTGGTTGCTAAAGAACCCGGACTGGTTGTCCCACTGGAAGTTGCCGTTGTAGACGTAGAGGTTGTCGAAGTCGCGGGCATCAAGCAGTTGTGGCAAGCCGGAGAACTTGTGGTTGCCCTCGGGCATCCGCATCAAATATTCGAAGCTCGGCAAGTTGGGGAAGCACGCCATGGTGGCGAACATGCCCTGGTGGGTGTGGGTGCCGTTGGAGAAGAAGCGGTCAAACAACACGCCCTCCTTCGCTAGCTTGTCGAACTCTGGGGTTATGTTCAGCGGGCTGCCAAGGGCGCCAACAAAGTGGCCGGCAAAGCTTTCCATCAAAATTACCACCACGTTCTTCACCCCGGGCAGGGTGCCATCGGCCGGCGGGGTAAAGTCGCGACGAATCGCGGCTTTATCAGCATCCACCAACACGTCGTGGGGGGTGAGGATCATCTTGCGCACGATCTCCTGGGCATCACCATCTTCCATGGTGGATTTCCAGGCGTTCTGACGATGGGAGGAGAAACTGGCGGTGGCGGCCGACACCAGGGTCAGGGTGCCGTTAAGACCGAGCTGGTTGGCGAACATCGATTCGGTGGTGTAGGCGTCGCCCCAACGCAGGGGTGGGCCTTGTTTCAACGTACCGCGAGCGGCCAATACCGCCAGCACCAAGCACAGGGTAAAGGCCACGCCACGCAGCGGCCACGACGTGCGGGTACGGGGTTTGGCGGCAAACATGGCCGGGGTGTTGCGCGGACGGCTAAGCAGGTCCAGGCCTTTGAACAGCTTGAACAGCAGCCAGGTGGCGACTGCCCAGGCCAGCAAGTAACGCCCTACTGGGAAACCATTCCAGAGCATGCTCAGTACGGTTTTCGGGTCTTCCTGGAAGTACTGGAACACCAGGCTATTCAGGCGCTGGTGGAATTCGCGGTAGAAATCCAGCTCGGTCAGGCCGAGAAACAGGGTAACGCTGGCAAAGAACGTCAGCCAAACCCGCATCCAGCCGCGACGGACCATGGCGGCCGGAATCAGGATGGAGATCAGCAACGGCGCAACGGCATACACCACTACGCGCAAGTCAAAGCGCATGCCGTTGAAAAAAGCTTCGGCAAAGGTGGCGACGGTGTCTTCACCAATCAGCTCGCGGTTGTACACCAGCAAGGCCACCCGCAGCAGCGTGTACATCACCAGCAAGGCGAAGGCACTCAGGGCGGTAAAGATCAGGTGGCTTTTAAGCGTGGGCGTGCCACGCGATGCTGCGGAGGAACTGCTCAGGGCGTCCGGTAGTGCCATGTTGTGATCTCACGGGTTAGGCGTGCGAGAAGAAAGGTGACGAAGAATACTCCGCCGCTCAGCAAGAAACGAAGCGGCGGATTTTCAGCGAGCGAATGTGAAAATTTCGTTGAGAACCGCGACGCCACGCGTCGGCAAACGTGCCGTAGGGTGTGCTGTGCGCACCAAAGCGATCTAACGGGAAATCGCTTGGTGCGCGTAGCACACCCTACGGAGGGTCAGTCGTTGCTGGGTTTGTTGATGGCTTTGAGCACGTATTGCGGTAAGGCGAAGGCGCCTAGGTGCACGTCGGGGTTGTAGTAGCGGGTAACAATTCCGCTGCCGGCGAACCGTTGGCGCAGGGTGTCCAGCGGGATGTTGCGCAGGCCGGCGTTGGTCGCGCCCCAGGCAAAGGTCATGGCGCCACCGATATAAGTAGGCACAGCGGCCATATAAAAGTGCCAGTCGGCGAACAGGCCGTTCATGCGCCCGGCGGTGTTTTGTACGCCGTCCAATTGCATAAAGGGCGTGCCGTTCTGGGTGACCAGAATGCCGCCTTCGTTAAGGCAGCGGCGGCAGGCTTGGTAGAAGTTTTCCGAAAACAGCACTTCACCGGGGCCAATCGGGTCGGTGGAGTCGGAAATGATTACGTCGAATTTTTCTTCGGTGGTGGCAACAAAGCGCATGCCGTCATCAATCACCAGGTTCAGACGCGGGTCGTCGTAAGCGCCTTTGGAGTGCTCGGGCAGAAACTCTTTGCACATGTCGACCACGGTGCCGTCGATCTCGACCATGGTGATGTGTTCAACGCTGCGGTGCTTGCTGACTTCACGCAGCATGCCGCCGTCACCGCCACCAATGATCAGCACCTTACGCGCGGCGCCGTGGGCCAGAATCGGCACGTGGGTAAGCATCTCGTGGTAGATAAACTCGTCGGCTTCGGTGGTTTGAATCACGCCGTCGAGGGCCATTACCCGGCCCATGCGCGGGTTTTCGAAAATCACTAGGTGTTGATGTTCGGTGCGCACTTCGTGCAGCAGTTTGTCCATGCGAAAACGTTGGCCGTAGCCTTCGTAGAGGGTTTCCTGATAGTCGCTCATGGCGTTGCTCCTCTGCGCCGCGCCGGTATGGGCGCGGAAAAAATCGGTAGCTGGAGCCCATCGGCCCCAGGCGAGGCGCGCATTCTACGTGGCCAGGCATGACAGGTCGAACCTTGCGCCTGTTGCAAAAAATGCCCGAATTGAAAAGCAAGAAGCGGCGAGACAGGCCAGCGCTTCAGTCGCTATGGTTAGCGCCATGAACACACAGCCCACTCCCCTACTTTTGTCGTATGTGCCGCCGTGGAACTGGCAACAGTTTCACGCCTACTTCGCCCTACGCTGCCTGCCGGATATAGAGCAGGTAAGCGCAGACGGTTACCGCCGCACCTTTCGCATTGGCACGGTAAGCGGCTGGTTTGCCCTGCGCCATCGGCCTGAACACAGCGCGCTGGAGTTGACGGTAAGCCCGTCCGCCGTCGACGTGCTGCCGCTACTGGCAGCCCGCGTTAGGCGCATGTTTGATCTGGATACCGATACCGGCGAAATCGCCCGTCACCTAAGCCAAGATAGCCAACTCGCCGCCCTGGTGACGCGCTACCCCGGCCTGCGCATTCCCACAGCCTTCGACCCGTTCGAGCAGGCGGTACGGGCCATCGTTGGCCAACAGGTAACGGTAAAGGCCGCAGTGACCATCGTCGGCCGCTTGGTAAAACGCTTGGGCGAAGCTTTGCCCGCTGCGCCAGAAGATGGCCCGGCTCGACTGTTTCCTACCCCGCTCGCGATTGCCGAGGCAAATCTGGACGGCATCGGCATGCCCGGCAAGCGGGTGGCGACCTTACAAGGCTTCGCCCGCGCCCTTACCGACGGCAGCCTGGCGCTGCATGCCGATGACGGCGTGGACGACTTGCTCGAGCGCCTCTGCGCCCTGCCCGGCATCGGCCCCTGGACCGCGCACTACATCGCCCTGCGTGCCTTTGGCGTGGCGGACGCGTTTCCCGCCAGCGACCTGGGCCTGCTCAAGGCCAAACTCTGGGGCAGCGCCGGCATCAGCGCCGGCGCCCTCACCGCCCAGGCCGAGGCCTGGCGCCCATGGCGGGCCTATGCCGCCATGTATTTGTGGCAAAGCTACGCCGAACCTGAGGAGTGACCGTATGCATTACCGCTACCACGACAGCCCCATCGGCCCACTGCTATTGGCCGGAGACGAACAGGGTTTGCGCCTGCTGCATATGGATGGCGCGCAGCCATGGGAATTAAACGAAAACTGGCAAGCGGCGGACGCCGAGTTGGATGAGGTATGCCGGCAGTTAGACGAATACTTCGCCGGCCAGCGCCAGCAGTTCCAGCTGCGCTTGGCACCGCTGGGCACGCCGTTTCAGCAAGAGGTATGGCAGGCGCTGCAGCAAATCCCGTTCGGGCGCACCTGCAGCTATGCCGAGTTGGCCGTGCGTATTCAGCGGCCAAAAGCCGTGCGCGCGGTGGGCACGGCCAATGGCGCCAACCCGATTGCGGTGGTGATTCCCTGCCACCGCGTAATCGGCAGCAACGGCACCCTCACCGGCTATGCCGGCGGCCTGGAGCGCAAGCAGCTGTTGCTGCAACTCGAAGGTGCCTGGTTGCTATAGACCTAGATACGCACGTTGCCGCGCGGCCCAGCGATGGCCCAGATAATCAGCCCCAGCACCGGCAGCAGCACGATCAACAGCACCCACAGCACTTTCATGCCCGTCTCGGCGCCGCTTTTCAGCACGTTGATAATCGCCCAGATATCCAGCGCCAGAATGATCAGGCCAATCAGGCCATTAAAACCGTTACCCATCGTGGTACTCCTTGAGGAAGGGATTGCCCTTCTAGGATAGTCGGTCGCGCTTTAGGTTCAGGGAGCTTGTAAAGGATGTATTGCGTGGCGCAGTAGCCTGTCGCTACTATGCGAGCCATTCTCATTTGAGAGGCAAGGTTATTTCCTTGCTATGACAGGTATGTCCGCCGCCGAACCTCCTTTTCAGCAAGCCATTCACGAGCTCTACAGCCACCACCACGGTTGGCTGTTTGCCTGGCTGCGACGAAAACTTGGCTGTGCGCACAACGCCGCCGACCTGGCGCAAGACACCTTCGCTCGTATTCTTACCTCGCGCGACGTGGTTGCCAGCATCCGCGAGCCGCGCGCTTACCTGAGCACCACCGCACGCCGCCTAGTGATTGACCGTGCGCGGCGCAAGCAGATTGAAGAGGCGTATCTGCAGGAACTGGCGCTAACGGCGCAAACCCTCGCCGGCTTCCAGTCCCCCGAGCAAATTCTTACCACCCTCGAAGCCCTTGAGCAGATTGCCTTTGTGCTGGAAGAACTCAGCGCCAAGCAACGCCAGGCGTTTTTGTTGTATTTCCTCGACGGCCTGACGCAGGCGCAAATCGCCACGCAAATGAGCATTTCCGAGCGCATGGTGCGCAAGCATTTGATGCATGCGCTGCTGCATTGCAGCAATACGCTGGATATCTAAACGCGCTATGAGCACCCGCGAAAGCATCAATGAACAAGCCGCCAATTGGCTGATTCAACTAAACGAGCCCGGCGTAGAAGAGCAACTGCGCGCCGATTTTGCCCACTGGAAAGCCCTCGACCCGCGCCACGCAGCGGCAGCCGAGCGTTTGCAGGGTTTTGTTGGCCAGATGAGTGCCCTGCGCCCGCAGAAAGCCTCGGTGCATGCCGCGCTGGATAGCGCCTATGCCAGTCGCAATAAAACCTACAGCGGCAAACGCGGCGCCACGGCCTTGCTGTTGTTGATCGCTCTGCTGTTGCCGGGTTGGGCGCTCTGGCGCAGCGATATGCCCCGCTACTGGCTGGCAGATCTACACACCGCGCCCGCGCAATGGCTTAGCCAAACCCTGCCCGACCAGTCGCACCTCACCTTGAACGGCAACAGTGCCGTCGACCTGCACTTTGATGATCAACAACGGCGCATCCGTTTGCTGCGTGGCGAAGTGTTGGTGGAGGTTGCCCATGACCCGGCGCGGCCATTTATTGTCGAAACCGAACAAGGGCAAATGCGCGCCCTCGGCACTCGGTTTGTGGTCAAGCGCGAAAACGGCATTACGCTGTTGACCATGCTCGAATCGCGGGTGGCCGCTACCGCCAGCGCCAATCCCACCAGCGTTGAAGTGGGCGCCGGCGAACAGGCTCGCATCAGCGCAACCCAAGTGCAGTTGCTGAGCGCCATCGACCCCGGCAGCGTCAACGATGCCTGGCGTTATCACCAGTTGGTGGTACAGAACCAGCCGTTGCCCGAGGTGCTCGACGAATTGGCGCGGCAACACCCTGGCCATGTGCAGTTTGATCGCGAAGCGCTGGCAGACCTGCGGGTTTCTGCCGTGCTGCCGCTGGATAACAGCCAACGGGCGCTGCAACTGATTGCCGATGCCTTGCCAGTGCGTGTTCGTCAGTTCAGCCCATGGTTGGTCATCGTCAGCCGCAAGCCGTGAAGCCAAGGGCTAAACAATTTCAGCAAATGGGGTTCCGGGTTTTCTGCTCTAGCCGTCAAGGGAGTAGAAACCAACCGTCTCGGACCTCCATCATCATGCGCATTCACGCTTTACGACCGGCCCCGGTAACCCGCCTGACACCCCTGGCCCTGGCCATGCACCTGACGTGTGCCGCCTTGATCGGCACCCTCACGACTACCCCTGCGCAGGCACAAAACGCCGAACTCGGCCAAAGCCGCTTCGATATCGCCGCCGGGCCACTGGCTGATGCACTCAACCGTTTTGCCCAACAGGCCGGCGTCGCGATTCTGTTTGAAACCCAGAGCATGGCCGGGCGCAACAGCCCAGGCCTGCATGGCCAATACACCGTGGAAACGGGCTTTGCCACACTGCTGCAAGGCAGCGGTTTTGTCGCCAACCGCAGCAGCAACGGCTATGTATTGGCGCCCGTGAGTACTAGCAACAGCCTGGAACTGGGCGCCACCAACATCAACGCCAGCGGCGACTCCAGCCCCACCAACTATGTCAAAGGCTACGTGGCCACGCGCAACTTGAGCGCGACCAAAACCGATACGCCGATCACTGAAACGCCACAATCGCTTTCCGTGGTAACCAGCGATGAAATCCGCGATCGCCAGGCCGAAACCCTGTCCCAGGCGCTCAACCTGACCCCCGGTTTCACCAGCCAGCCGACCAGTTTTAACCGCACCTCGGACCGCTTCCGCATCCGCGGTTTCGATGTTGAATCAGCCACCGGCGGCTCGCTGCGCGACGGCCTACGCCTGCAAAACAACTCCTACGACGGCGTGCAGGAACCCTATGGCCTGGAACGCGCAGAAGTAATTCGTGGCGCCGCCTCGGTGCTGTACGGCCAACTGTCACCGGGTGGCCTGATCAACGCCGTGAGCAAGCGCCCGACAGACACGCCGTACCACGAAGTAAACCTGCAAGTAGGCAATAGCGACCGCAAACAGATTTCCACCGACCTCAGCGGCCCCCTGGGCGACAGTGAAACACTCAGCTACCGCCTGACCCTGCTAGACCGCGACAGCTCCACTCCGCAGGACTACATCGACAACGACAAGCTGTACATCGCCCCGGCCCTGACCTGGCGCCCGAATGAAGACACCTCGCTAACGCTGCTGTCGTTCTACCAAAAAACCCAGACCGGTTTTTCCGCGCCTTTGGCGTATCAACTGGTCGAAGGCGTGGGCGATAGCCGCTACAAAATCGGCCGCCACGATTTTATTGGCGAGCCGGACTACGACAAGATGGACGGCGAGATGAGCACGCTGGGTTATGAGTTTGAACACCGCTTTGACGAACACACGCGCATCAACCACAAGCTGCGTTACTACCAGTCAAAAGTGGAGTGGGACTACCTGCAAATCAACACCAGCGCCGCCAGCCTGACCCAAGTGCAAAACACCGGTGTGCTACGGCGCCAATACAGCAACCGCACCGAGCGCTCGCGCGGTATTGCCAGTGACACCAACATCGAATCCACCTGGCAGTTCAACGACTGGCGCCATGTGCTGCTGGTGGGTTTTGATGGCTACGACACCAGCTACGACTCGCACAACTTCCGTGGCAACGCGCCGTCGCTGGACCTCAAACGCTACAACTATGGCCAACCGGTGGTGGTTGATGACCGCCGCAGTCTCGACCGTGGCTCACAGGTCGACACCTTGCAAAAAGGCTTGTACCTGCAAGACCAGATCACCTTTGACGAGCACTGGATTGCCGTACTGGGCGGCCGTCACGACTGGGCCGGGCAAGACCTGCAAGCCCACCGAGGCGGCGACCCGTTTAGCGAAGACTACGAATCCACCACTTGGCGCGCCGGCTTTATCTACAAAGCCGACAACGGCCTGGCGCCCTATATCAGCTACAGCGAATCGTTCTTCCCCATCGCCGTGGCTGATGCGCCTGGCCAAAGCTTTGCGCCTACCGAAGGCAAGCAGTATGAAATCGGCGTGCGCTACCAACCCGACGACAGCAACCTGCTGCTAAGCGCCGCGGTGTATGAGCTGATCCAACGCAACGTGCTCAAACCAGACGTGCAGAACAACACCTTCACGCAAACCGGCGAAGTGCGCTCCCGTGGCCTGGAGCTGGAAGCCAAAGCAGAGATAACACCCAACACCAGCGTAATTGCCTCGTACGCCTATGTGGATGCGCGTACCACCGACAGCGTCATCAGCGCCGAAATTGGCCAGCGCAGCGAAGACACGCCCTACCACCAGGCCGCGTTGTGGGCGGACTACCGTTTCGCGCAGTTTGGTTTGCCGCAGTTGCGTATCGGCGGCGGTGCGCGCTACAAGGGCAGCACCCAGGCATCGGGCATTGAATCAGGCATGCCGCCGTACACCCTGTTCGACGCCATGGCCAGCTACAGCATTGGCGAAAGCTGGGAAGTAACGGTAAACGCCAACAACCTGGCCAACAAAAAATACACCTACTGCGAGTTCGCCATTTGCCGTTACGGCGATGAGCGCCAAGTGGTTAGCGCGGTGAGCTACCGCTGGTAGCCCAACAGGCCGGCTGCCGTGCGGCGTGCATCGGTCTTTTGGGGGGAGAGACACGCGCAGCCCCTCTGCGCGCCCTGTTGGGCCGGCCCGTTGGGCTTCGCTGCGCTCAACGCCAACCTACGATTGTTTGGCCACGTGCTCCGCACGCGGGCCCATCACGTACCAGTTGAAAAAGCCCAGCAGCGGGAACAGCACGATCAGGCTCACCCACAGGGTTTTCAAGCGTCGCGCCACCGGGCTTTTCACCACGTTATAAGCCGCCCACAGGTGCAGCAACACCAGCACTGCCAGAGCGATATACACCCAGTAGCGGTAGGCGGAGTAGTTGAGTTGGAGAAACATGGCGGGCGTCTCGCGGTAAGCGGTGTCTGCGGTAGAGGCACACCGCCGCGCAGAGGTTCCGCCTGAGCGACGAGCTGCGCTGCTAGTAGGCGTTAAGGTCGATCAAGGCGAAGCTGGCCAGGGTTTGGTGGCCACGCAGTTCGCCGCCCTCGCGGGCCAGGCCACAGGTTTGCAGGCCGGCTTGTTGCGCGGCATCGAGCTCTTCAACGATATCGGAGAGGAACAGCACTTCCTCGGCTGGCACGCCAATGTGGGCGACGATGGTGCGGTACGACTGCGCCTCACGCTTGGGGCCGGAGGTGGTGTCGAAGTAGCCGGAAAACAACGGCGACAAATCGCCGGCCACCGAGCAGCCGAAAATCAGTTGCTGCGCCTGGATTGAGCCCGAGGAATACACGTACAGCGCGTAACCCTCTCTCTTCCAGCGTTGCAGTGCTTCGACCGCGTCCGGGTAAACGTGGCCTTTGAGCAAACCGGCTTTATAGCCCTCGGCCCAGACCATGCCCTGCAAGGCTTTGAGCGGCGTGGCTTTGCGGTCTTCGGCGATCCAACTCAGGAGAATATCGGTTACCCGCGCCACGTCAGCCTGCGGTTCGCCGCTCTGTTCGCGCACAGCTTGCAGCTGCTCGGCCACTTGCGGGTCGTTGGCGTGAGTGAGCACAAACAACGGCAAGTGCTCGGCGGCGAAGGGAAACAACACATCGAAAACAAAACTCACCGCGCTGGTGGTGCCTTCGATATCGGTGAGGATGGCTTTGATGGGCATGGGCAGAATCCTTTCAGCGACGAAACAACGTTTTTAATGACACGCCGGCATTCCCGCGTAGGCGGGAACCCAGAGTCTGGCCTGTGACGGTGTTCGCCATGCCATTCTGGGTCCCCGCCGTCGCGGGGACGACGGCGATTTTTTCGGGAAAATCGCCCCCACACCCAACACCGTCATTCCCGCGCAGGCGGGAATCCAGATTCGGGCCGGTGACGGTGTTTGCCATACTGGCCCCCGCGTTCGTGGAGATGACGGCGGTTAAAGACGAAAACCGTGGGCGCATCAATCTTCCAGGCGCGGGAAACGGCTGGCGATATCGTCGCCGGTGAAGTTCGCGACCCAACCC
>NZ_JBBNAH010000262.1:0-1228 GCF_037994325.1 Pseudomonas sp. | reverse complement strand
GTTCCAGGTCGTGCATGGGGTGCTCTCTATCTTTTTTATTAGGGGCATGTGCGGCACTCAAACCTTGCCGCTGTAGAGCTGAATAATGGCGGAGAAGTCCAGGTCGCCGTGGCCCTCGGCGCTAAAGGTTTGGTACAGCTGTTGCGCCAGGGCACCGAGCATGACTGGCTGCTGCACTTGCCTGGCCGCCTCGGTGGCCAGGCCCAGGTCTTTAAGCATCAGGTTGGCGCCAAAACCACCGCTGTAGCCGCGCGCTGCCGGAACGTTTTCCAGCACGCCGGGGAAGGGGTTGTAGGTGTCCGAACTCCAGCAGCGGCCGCTTGAGGTGTTGATCACCCCGGCCAGTACCTTGGCGTCCATGCCCAGGGCCACACCGAGGTTCATCGCTTCGGCCACGCCGATCATGGAAATGCCCAGCAGCATGTTGTTCGCCACCTTGGCGACCTGGCCGTTACCGCTGGCGCCGCAGTGCACGATGTTTTTGCCCATGGCGGCGAGCACCGGTTGCGCCTGGGCAAAATCGGCCTCGCTGCCACCGACCATAAAGGTCAGGGTGCCCGCTGCTGCGCCAGCAGTGCCGCCAGACACCGGCGCATCAAGCATAGGGTTGCCTTGCTTTGTTGCAGCAGCGGCGACTTCGCGGGCGGTCATGGGGTCGATGGTCGAGCTGTCGATCAAGCGCACGCCACGGGTCACGTGGGCAAGCAGGCCGTCCTCACCCAGGTACACGGCTTTTACATGGCGCGCGGCGGGCAGCATGGTGATGATCAGCTCTGCATCGCTGCGCGCCACGGCGGCTGGCGAGTGCACGGCGTGGGCGCCGGCGTCGATAAGCGCCTGCACCGAGGCCGGCACCAGGTCAAACACCGTCAGCTGATGGCCGGCCTTGAGCAGGTTCAGCGCCATAGGCCCACCCATATTGCCCAGGCCAATAAAACCGATATTCATGGCAAATTCCCTCTTGTGGTGGTGATGGGTGGGGTTCTATTTCAGCGTGATGGTGGTGTTTACCGAGCCCACGTCATCCTCATCAAACCAGCGCTGGGTAACGGTTTTGGTCTGGGTATAAAACTGCACCACCTGTTTGCCATAGGGCCCCAGGTCGCCGAGTTTTGACGCCCGAGAACCAGAGAAGGAAAAGATCGGCACCGGCACCGGAATGGGCACGTTGATGCCCACCTGGCCGACGTCGATCTCTTCCTGAAAGTGCCGCGCGGCGGCGCCGGAG
>NZ_JBBNAH010000261.1:0-2840 GCF_037994325.1 Pseudomonas sp. | reverse complement strand
GGGTGAAGACGTGGAAAACATCATTCAGAAGCTGCTGCAAAAATGCGATTACGACGTAGAGAAAGCCCAAATGGGCATCGTCTACATCGACGAAATCGATAAGATTTCGCGCAAATCCGACAACCCGTCGATTACCCGCGACGTTTCTGGCGAAGGCGTGCAACAGGCTTTGCTGAAACTGATCGAAGGCACGGTCGCTTCCGTTCCACCACAAGGTGGTCGTAAGCATCCGCAGCAGGAATTCCTGCAAGTCGATACACGCAACATCCTGTTTATCTGCGGTGGTGCGTTCTCGGGGCTCGAGAAAGTGATTCAAGGTCGTTCGGCGAAAGGCGGCATCGGTTTCAACGCTGAAGTTCGCAGCATCGACCTGGGCAAAAAAGTAGGCGAGTCGCTGCGTCAGGTTGAGCCGGATGACTTGGTGAAGTTCGGTCTTATCCCGGAGTTCGTTGGCCGCTTGCCGGTTATCGCAACGTTGGATGAGCTGGACGAAGCTGCGCTGATGCAGATTCTCACCGAGCCGAAAAACGCGCTGACCAAGCAATACGCCAAGCTGTTCGAAATGGAAGGCGTGGACCTGGAATTCCGTCCGGATGCCCTGAAGTCTGTCGCTCACCGTGCCCTGGAGCGCAAAACTGGCGCCCGGGGCCTGCGTTCCATTCTGGAAGGCGTGTTGCTCGACACCATGTACGAAATCCCGTCGCAAAACGACGTGAGCAAAGTGGTGATCGACGAAAGCGTTATTGCTGGTACGTCTAAGCCGCTGTTGATTTACGAAAACAGCGAGCCGCCTGCGAAGGCCGCGCCAGACGCGTAAAACACGTTTGTCACATGTTGAAAGCAAGGGGCCTGCGGGCCCCTTTGCTTTTTCTGAACCAGCGCTTGTTTTTTGTTTGGGCTGCCCCCATCTTGGTTTCCAAGGGTATTCCCACCTGTTTACGGCCGTATGGCCGCCGTAGAGCTGAAATCATGAAGACAACAGTCGAATTGCCTCTCTTGCCACTGCGTGATGTCGTGGTTTACCCACATATGGTGATCCCACTGTTTGTGGGGCGCGAAAAGTCTATTGAGGCCCTTGAGGCCGCTATGACGGGCGACAAGCAGATTCTGCTTGTGGCGCAAAAAAATCCTGCGGATGACGATCCTGCCGAAGACGCGCTCTACCGCGTCGGTACAGTTGCCACTGTTTTGCAATTGCTAAAACTGCCTGATGGCACCGTCAAAGTGTTGGTCGAAGGCGAGCAGCGTGGCTCCATCGAGCGCTTCATCGAGATTGATGGTCACTGCCGCGCGCAGGTGGTTTTGATTGAAGAAGCCGATGTGGCTGAGCGTGAGTCGGAAGTCTTCATCCGTAGCTTGCTCAGCCAGTTTGAGCAGTACGTGCAGTTGGGCAAAAAAGTCCCTGCTGAAGTGTTGTCCTCGCTCAATAGCATTGATGAGCCTAGCCGCCTAGTCGACACCATGGCCGCGCATATGGCGCTGAAAATCGAACAGAAACAGGAAATCCTCGAAGTCACCGATTTGGCCCAGCGCGTCGAGCACGTGCTGGCTTTGTTGGATGCCGAGATCGATTTGCTGCAGGTCGAGAAGCGTATTCGCGGCCGCGTGAAAAAACAGATGGAGCGCAGTCAGCGCGAGTACTACCTGAATGAGCAGATGAAGGCCATTCAGAAAGAGCTCGGTGACGGCGACGAAGGCCATAACGAACTCGATGAGCTGAAAAAACGCGTTGAGAACGCCGGCCTGACTAAGGAAGCCTATGCCAAGGCGCAGGCGGAGCTGAACAAGCTCAAGCAAATGTCGCCGATGTCGGCGGAAGCTACCGTGGTGCGTTCGTACATCGATTGGTTGGTGAACGTGCCGTGGAAGGCTGAGAGCAAGGTGCGTCTGGACCTTGCCAAAGCGGAAGATATTCTCGACGCCGACCACTACGGTCTGGATGAGGTCAAGGAGCGCATCCTTGAGTACCTCGCCGTACAGAAGCGTGTGAAAAAGGTGAAGGGGCCGGTGCTTTGCCTGGTCGGTCCGCCTGGCGTGGGTAAAACCTCGCTGGCTGAATCCATTGCCCATGCAACTAACCGAAAATTCGTACGTATGGCGCTCGGCGGCGTACGTGATGAAGCGGAAATTCGCGGTCACCGTCGTACCTATATTGGTTCGATGCCCGGTCGTTTGATTCAGAAAATGACCAAGGTTGGCGTGCGCAATCCGCTGTTCTTGCTCGATGAAATCGACAAGATGGGCCAGGACATGCGCGGTGATCCCGCATCGGCGTTGCTGGAAGTGCTCGATCCCGAGCAAAACCACAACTTCAACGACCACTATCTGGAAGTTGATTATGACCTGTCCGACGTGATGTTCCTCTGCACGGCCAACTCCATGAACATTCCAGCGCCCCTGCTGGACCGTATGGAAGTGATTCGTCTGCCTGGCTACACCGAAGACGAGAAGGTCAATATTGCGGTCAAGTACCTCGCGCCTAAGCAACTGCAGGCCAATGGCTTGAAGAAGGGCGAGCTGGAGTTCGAAGACGCCGCCATTCGCGACATGATCCGTTATTACACCCGTGAAGCGGGCGTGCGTAGCCTTGAGCGACAAATCGCCAAAGTCTGCCGTAAAGCGGTGAAAGAGCACTTCCGCGAGAAGCGCATGAAGGTGCTGGTGGCTGCCGATTCGCTCGAGCATTTCCTCGGTGTGAGCAAATACCGCTATGGTTTGGCCGAGCAGCAAGACCAAATCGGTCAAGTGACAGGGTTGGCGTGGACGCAGGTCGGCGGCGAATTACTGACCATCGAAGCGGCTGTTGTGCCAGGCAAAGGTCAGTTGATCAAGACCGGTTC
>NZ_JBBNAH010000260.1:0-1104 GCF_037994325.1 Pseudomonas sp. | reverse complement strand
CTAGTATATAGGCCGAGCCGGCTGCACAATAGCGCGCTTATGACGGCACGCGGGGGCTGGGAACTTTCTAAGTATTCCAGGTTCCATAGGCAGTCACCCAGATGGGGACAATGCCGTTTGGGTTGTATCGAGAGCGGCTTGTCGCGCACTCATTACAACTAAATCGGTGACAAGATTATCCGCGCAGCCGGCGTGCTAGCCGTGCTGCGCGATTCCGTGCAAGACAAAAGAATATGTGTACGGAACGTGTTTGGAGGGGAGAACTTTTGCGCAAGACCCGAGTCTATCTTGGCAAGTTGATTCACTTGCTGGAACGGCATTCTCTCCGAACTCAATTGAGGAGTGTTCATGCTTACCCAGGAAGATGATCAGCAGTTGGTCGAGCGGGTGCAGCGTGGTGACAAGCGAGCTTTTGATCTGTTGGTGCTGAAGTATCAGCACAAGATTCTCGGGTTGATAGTGCGCTTCGTGCACGATCCTCATGAAGCTCAGGATGTTGCCCAGGAAGCGTTTATTAAAGCTTTCCGTGCACTGGCTAACTTTCGCGGTGACAGCGCCTTTTATACATGGCTGTACCGTATCGCCATTAACACGGCGAAGAATCATCTGGTGTCGCGCGGTCGGCGACCTCCGGAAAGTGATGTTAGCGCTGAAGATGCGGAGTTTTATGAGGGCGATCACGCACTCAAAGACATCGAGTCTCCAGAGCGGCTGATGCTACGGGACGAGATTGAAAATGCCGTGCATCGAACCATTGAACAATTGCCAGAAGATTTGCGCACCGCGCTAACTTTGCGAGAGTTTGACGGTCTGAGTTACGAGGACATTGCCAGCGTCATGCAATGCCCAGTCGGTACTGTACGTTCGCGGATTTTCCGCGCTCGTGAGGCCATTGATAAGGTCCTGCAACCGTTGTTGCAGGGAGCCTAAGACAGCGGCGCTAGCCAAGAGAGGAATCGCCATGAGTCGTGAAGCCCTGCAAGAATCGTTGTCCGCCCTGATGGATAACGAGGCGGATGAACTGGAACTGCGCCGTGTGCTCAGTGCCAGCGACGACGCCCAATTGCGCTCGACTTGGGCGCGCTACCAAGTCGCCCGTGCTGT
>NZ_JBBNAH010000259.1:0-3046 GCF_037994325.1 Pseudomonas sp. | reverse complement strand
TGTTCATACGGTTCGCATCGCTGGCTGGTGGGCTTAGAGTCTGAGGGCGCAGTGTAACCGGCGTAAATGCAATGAGCCCACCGGAGTGGGCCCAACGACAACTGCGCTTTTCTAAATGGTCAGGCCGTTTGAAAACGTAGCGAGCGGAGCTTAGGCGAGGCAGAACAGTGAAAAAGCGGCGTTGGCTGTAGCCAATGAGCATTTTGAAACTGTTTTTAACGCGGCATAACCGAGCGCAGTAGTTTTCCCATGGCCTGGAACATTTATTCGCTAGACAGCAGATCCATGGTGTGACGATCCATCATTTCCAGAGCCTTACCGCCGCCACGGGCAACGCAAGTCAGTGGATCTTCAGCAACGATCACCGGTAGGCCAGTTTCCTGGGCCAGCAGTTTGTCGAGGTCACGCAGCAAAGCGCCACCACCGGTGAGCACCAAACCACGCTCGGCGATGTCGGAAGCCAGTTCCGGCGGCGATTGTTCCAGGGCACTTTTCACCGCTTGCACGATGGTGGCCAGGGACTCTTGCAGCGCTTCGAGCACTTCGTTGGAGTTCAGGGTAAAGCTGCGCGGTACGCCTTCAGCCAGGTTACGGCCACGTACGTCTACTTCACGCAGTTCGCCACCCGCGTACGCGGTGCCGATTTCCTGCTTGATGCGTTCAGCGGTGGATTCACCGATCAGGCTGCCGTAGTTACGGCGCACGTAGGTAATGATCGCTTCGTCGAAGCGGTCGCCGCCCACACGCACGGATTCGGCATAGACCACACCGTTCAAGGAGATCAGGGCGATTTCAGTGGTACCACCACCGATGTCGACCACCATCGAACCGCGTGCTTCTTCTACCGGCAGGCCGGCACCGATGGCAGCAGCCATTGGCTCTTCGATAAGGAACACTTCGCGGGCACCAGCACCCAGGGCCGACTCACGAATGGCACGACGTTCAACTTGAGTGGATTTGCACGGTACGCAGATCAATACGCGAGGGCTGGGCTGCAGAAAGCTGTTTTCGTGCACTTTGTTAATGAAGTACTGCAGCATTTTTTCGCAGACGCTGAAGTCTGCGATAACGCCGTCTTTCATTGGACGAATAGCGGCGATGTTGCCGGGCGTACGGCCAAGCATACGCTTGGCTTCGGTTCCGACCGCGACGACACTCTTCTGGTTGCCGTGGGTACGGATGGCGACCACGGATGGCTCGTTCAGCACGATGCCGCGTTCGCGAACATAAATCAGGGTATTGGCAGTGCCCAGGTCGATCGAAAGATCACTGGAAAACATGCCACGCAGTTTCTTAAACATGGGATAGGGACCCTAGGCAACGCGTGGGTAAAAAAGTGCGGCAAACTCTAACAACGACGGGGATTTTGGGCAAGGCGCCAATATGTTAAATTGCCGCCTTTTCCCGGCATTAGCGCCGACTTGGCGTGTTATGACCGCGCGCTGATGTTATCTGTTCCGTACGACATTCCCTACGGACTTCTACTCGCCTCTCGCAGGCCGTTCTATTTAATTGGAGAACACCCGATGGCGCTTGAACGCTCCGAGGTGGAGAAAATCGCTCATTTGGCCCGACTGGGTCTGAACGACGCCGATATCCCCCGCACCACTGAAACACTCAATAACATTCTCGGCCTGGTCGACCTGATGCAGGCGGTGGACACCACCGGCATCGAGCCCCTGGCCCACCCGCTGGAAGCGACCCAGCGCCTGCGCGAAGACAAAGTCACCGAACAGAACCAGCGCGATGTCTACCAAGCCATCGCCCCCGCCGTGCAAGACGGCCTGTACCTGGTTCCCAAGGTTATTGAGTAAGGATGTGGACATGCACCAACTGACCCTGGCCGAGATTGCCCAAGGCCTTGCGGCCAAGAAATTCTCCTCTGAAGAGCTGACCCGCAGTTTGCTGGCGCGTATCGCCCAACTGGACCCACAGCTCAACAGCTTTATCACCGTTACTGAAGACAACGCGCTGCAACAAGCCAAAGCCGCCGACGCCCGCCGCGCTGCTGGCGAGACCGGCGCACTGCTCGGCGCGCCGCTGGCACATAAAGACTTGTTCTGCACCCAAGGTGTACGCACCAGTTGCGGCTCGAAGATGCTCGACAACTTCACCGCGCCCTACGATGCCACCGTGGTCGCCAAGCTGGCCGCCGCCGGCGCTGTGAGCCTGGGCAAAACCAACATGGACGAATTCGCCATGGGTTCGGCCAACGAATCGAGCCACTACGGCGCAGTAAAAAACCCGTGGAATCTCGAGCACGTTCCGGGCGGCTCGTCCGGCGGTTCCGCTGCTGCGGTAGCCGCGCGCCTGCTGCCAGTGGCCACCGGCACCGACACCGGCGGCTCGATTCGCCAGCCCGCCGCGCTGACCAACCTCACCGGCCTCAAGCCCACTTACGGCCGCGTTTCGCGCTGGGGCATGATCGCCTACGCCTCGAGCCTTGATCAGGCTGGCCCCTTGGCGCGCACCGCCGAAGACTGCGCCCTGCTGTTGCAAGGCATGGCCGGCTTCGATGGCAAAGATTCCACCAGCGTTGATGAGCCAGTGCCGGATTACTCCGCCACCCTCAACAACTCGATCAAGGGCCTGCGCATTGGCTTGCCGAAGGAATACTTCAGCGCCGGTCTCGACCCTCGCATTGCCGAGCTGATCCAGGCCAGCGTTAAAGAGCTGGAAAAGCTCGGCGCCGTGGTGAAGGAAATCAGCCTGCCGAACATGCAGCACGCCATCCCGGCGTACTACGTGATCGCTCCAGCAGAAGCTTCTTCCAACCTGTCGCGGTTTGACGGCGTGCGCTTCGGCTACCGCTGCGAAAACCCCAAAGACCTCACCGACCTCTACAAGCGTTCGCGCGCCGAAGGCTTCGGCCCGGAAGTGCAGCGGCGCATTATGGTTGGCGCCTACGCGTTGTCGGCCGGTTACTACGACGCCTACTACCTGCAAGCGCAAAAGATCCGCCGTCTGATCAAAAACGACTTTATGGCCGCGTTCGAAGACGTCGATCTGATCCTTGGCCCAACCACGCCCAACCCGGCCTGGAAGA
>NZ_JBBNAH010000258.1:0-4517 GCF_037994325.1 Pseudomonas sp. | reverse complement strand
GGATCGGCGAACGGCGATCATGTCGGCATTCTGGGTCCCCGCCTACGCGGGAATGACGGTTAATTCACCTGCGCCCCCTTGGCAATCCAAGCCCCAATCAGCTCGCGCTCTTCCGGGGTCATCTTGGTCAAGTTGCCCAATGGCATCGCCTGGGTTGCCACAGCCTGCGCTTGAATGCGTGGCGCCATCTGCTGGATCTGCGCGGGGGTATCAAACATCACGCCAGCGGGTGCCGCGCTGAACATGCTGTTGGTGGGGGTGGCCGAGTGGCAGACCGAGCAGCGCACCTGAATCACCTCATGCACTTTTTCAAAGCCGGCATCGCCGGCTGGCGCGGTGGCTTGGGCAACCGGTTGCTCAGCCGGGGCCGGCTGCTTGGCTGCTTCTTCTGCCGCTTCCTTGGCCGTCTTGCCGCCAATGGCGGTGGCCGGCAGCGGTTGGTATTCCATTTTGGCTTGGGTGGCAGCCGGCGCGGTGGTCAGGGCGGGGCCGGTAACAAAGGCCAGGCAGATCATGCCCAAGGCGCCAGCGGGCAAAGCCCAGGCGAAGCTTTTGCTGTGGTGACGGGTGTTGAAGTAGTGGCGCACGATCACAGCCAGCACCGCGATGCCCGCCAGGATCAGCCAGTTGTACTTACTGCCGTAGGTGCTCGGGAAGTGGTTGCTGATCATGATGAACAGCACCGGCAGGGTGAAGTAGTTGTTGTGCCGCGAACGCAGCAGGCCTTTCGCCGGCAGGGCCGGGTCGGGGGTGCGGTTTTCTTCGATGGCTTTTACCAGCGCGCGCTGCGCCGGCATGATGGTGCGGAACACGTTACCAACCATGATGGTGCCGATAATGGCGCCGACATGGATATACGCACCGCGGCCGCTAAATACATGGCTCAGACCAAACGATGCGGCCACCAGCAGCACAAACAACACCAGGCCAAGTAGCGCCGGTTGCTTGCCTAACGGCGAGTCGCAGAGGAAGTCGTAGATAAACCAACCGCTGACCAGCGAACCAATGCCGATGGCAATGGCGGTGGACGGCGCCATGTCGCTGCCCGGCAAGATCAGGTACAGCGAGGGGTTGAGGTAGTAGACGATCATCAGCAGGGTAACGCCCGACATCCAGGTCCAATAGGCTTCCCATTTGAACCAGTGCAGGTTGTCCGGCATTTTTGGCGGGGCGAGTTTGTATTTTTCCAGGTGGTAGATACCGCCACCGTGGATGGCCCAGAGGTCACCGGCCAGACCATCGCGCGGGTTGACCCGGTTGAGGTTGTTTTCCAGCCAGACGAAATAAAACGACGCGCCGATCCAGGCGATGCCGACGATCATATGCACCCAGCGCACGGCCAGGTTGGCCCATTCAATCAAATGTGCTTCCACAGTGTTTACCTCTTCCCGACACCGGCTGGCCGGTAGTCGAGCTTCTCTTATTGGTGGGGGTTGAGGAGAAGGTGTTCATCCTCAGGGAAAAAATGCTCATCGCAGTTGTTGCCAGAACCGCTGCGATCAACCACCAGGAAGTCATCCCGCTTTTCGATCGTTAGCACCGGGTGGTGCCAAACGCCGCGATGGTAATTAATGCCCTGCTTGCCATTGCTGACAAAAGCACGGACCAACTCTGATTCAGGTGCATCGCCAAGTGGCGCGACCACGATCAGAAAGGGGTTGCCGAGCAGCGGTATAAACGCTTGGCTGCCCTGCGGATGGCGCTCCAACATGCGGATAGTCAGGGGCATCTGCAGTTTTTCAGCGCTGAAAATACTGATGATGGCCTTGTCATCCGGCTGCGCGGTCTCAACCGTTGCCAGCTTGTGATAGCGGCGGGTGGAGCCGTTGTTGATCATGAAATAGTCGCTGCCCTCGGTTTCAATCACATCGCCAAAGGGGGCGAAGGCTTCTTTGCTGAGCGGTTCGATGATCAGTGTGCGCATGTTGTTTTCTACATTGTTCGTAAGTTAAGACTCCCCTCTCCCGCGAGCGGGAGAGGGGTTGGGGGTGAGGGCCGGGGCAGACGATGTGTTATGCCTAAAAAGCCCCTCACCCTAACCCTCTCCCAGAGGGAGAGGGGACTGAGCGCGTTTTACTTCGCCACCTTGCCAAACAACCGCAGCCGGCTAACACCACCATCCGGGAACACATTCAAACGGATATGGGTGATCGGCCCCAGGGCTTTGATCTGCTCGGCAAATTCATGCTCTTGGTGCATGTGCAGTTTCTGGCTGGGCAGCAGTTCGCGCCAGAACAGGCTTTGGGTTTCGATCTGGCTGTCGGTGCCGCCTTTGACGAAAGCGCCTTGGATCGAGCAGCTGTCCGGGTAGTTGCCTTTGAAGTGCAGGGTGTCGACGACGATGCGTTCGATCTCGCCTGGGTGGCCGAGGGCGACGATCACCCAGTCATTGCCAGGGGTACGACGGCGCGCGGTTTCCCAACCGTCGCCCATGTTTACGCCACGGCCTGGGTTGAGGATGTTGCTCATACGGCCGAAGTGCTCATCCGAGCAGGCCAGGGCACGGCCGCCGTTGAGGGCGCTGGCCAGGTCAACTTGTTCGTTGTCGCCGGTGTTGGACCAGTCGCGGAACGGAATGCCATATACGCGCAGACGGGCCACGCCGCCGTCCGGGTAGATGTTAAAGCGCAGGTGGGTAAAGGCCTGGCTGTTGGCGATTTCGTGGTAGTGGTGGCTGTTGCCTTGCAGCTCAACGGCGCTTAGTACTTCGGTCCACTCGGTGCTGTCGGTTGGGTCGCCTTCAGCCAAAAAGCAGGCTTCCAGGGACGCCGATGGCGGGAAGTTACCGGTGAAGAAACTGGTGTCGATATCCACGCCTTTGATCGAGCCGGGCACGCCCAGTTTGATCACGGCGCTGTCGTAGCCTTCGAAGCGCTTGCGGCGCGATTCCCAACCATCCATCCATTTGCCGTTGTCATCAAACACGCCTTCTTTCCATACCGCAGGGGTGGGCTGGAACAGGCGGTTGACGTCGGCAAACCAGTCGTCGGTGACGGAGAGGGCTTTGGTGCCCAGGCGGGCGTCGGCGAGGTTGACGTATTTCTCGAAGGGTACGGCGTAAGCTTTCATTGTTTGTCTGCCTATTGGGGGCGTGGGAGGTGGCGGCGTGGGAGCTAGGCCTTATAGGGCCTGAAGCCGGAACAGCGCGATCTTGTTGATTTCGGCCAGAGCCCGGGTGAATTCGGCTTCCTTGGAGTTATGAATACGCTCCTCGAAGGCCGCCAGTATCTGGTGCCGATTGCTGCCCTTGACCGCCATGATGAAGGGAAACGCGAACTTGGCTTTGTAGGCGTCGTTCAGCTCGGTGAAGCGTTGAAACTCTTCAGCCGTGCATTCGTGGATGCCAGCACCGGATTGCTCCGAGGTGCTGGCTTCGGTTAGTTCGCCCCGTACCGCGGCTTTGCCAGCAAGGTCCGGGTGAGCATTAATCAAAGCAAGCTGGGCGGCGTGATCGGCGCTGAGCAGAATATCGGCCATGCGTGCGTGCAGGCCTTGGATATCGTCGAGGCTGCTGTCAGCACCCAGGTCATAGGCCTTTTCGGCAACCCAGGGCGAGTGTTCGTAGATGTCGGCAAAGGCGGCGACAAAGGCGTCACGGCTCAGGGTTGACGGTGTCAGGGTCTGGAAGCGGCTCATTTCGCGCTCTCTTCTTTGCAGGGGTGGGTCTGGTGCCAATGCTTGGCAATATCGACGCGGCGGGCGAACCACACCTGCTCAAAGCCCTGCACGTATTCAATAAAGCGTTGCAAGGATGCCAAGCGAGCCGGGCGGCCGATCAGCCGGCAGTGCAGGCCGATGGAGAGCATTTTCGGCGCCTCGCCGCCTTCGGCGTAGAGCACGTCAAAGGCGTCTTTCAGGTAATTGAAAAAGTCGTCGCCGCTGTTAAAACCCTGCACCTGGGTGAAGCGCATATCGTTGGTGTCCAGCGTGTAGGGAATCACCAAGTGCGGCTTGCCGGTGGGGTTGTTCGGCTCCCAGTAGGGCAGGTCGTCGTCGTAGGTGTCGGAGTCGTAGAGAAAGCCGCCTTCTTCCATCACCAGGCGGCGGGTGTTTGGCCCGGTGCGACCGGTGTACCAGCCCAGTGGGCGCTCGCCGGTGATTTCGGTGAGGATGCGGATGGCTTCGAGCATGTGCTCGCGTTCTTGTGCTTCGTCCATGTACTGGTAGTCGATCCAGCGGTAGCCATGGCTGCAGATTTCATGACCAGCGGCGGCCATCTGGCGGATTAAATCGGGGTGACGCTGCGCGGCCATGGCCACGGCAAAGATGGTCAGCGGAATACCGGTTTTTTCAAACAGCTTGAGAATGCGCCAGACGCCAGCGCGGCTACCGTATTCGTACAACGACTCCATGCTCATATTGCGCGCGCCTTGCAGCGGCTGAGCGGCGACCATTTCCGAGAGGAAGGCTTCCGACTCTTTGTCGCCGTGCAGCACGTTCCGCTCGCCGCCTTCTTCGTAATTGAGTACGAACGACAGGGCTATGCGGGCATTGCCCGGCCAGTGTGGATGAGGAGG
>NZ_JBBNAH010000257.1:0-13132 GCF_037994325.1 Pseudomonas sp. | reverse complement strand
GCCCTCGGCTTTGCTCAACAGATTGGAAACGCGCTTATTGGCCGCAGCCAGTGCTTCGGCTTCCGGCAGTTTGCGGAAGGCCTGCACCGCTTGTACGCGTTGGTCGAAGTCCAGCGGCGACACCGGGTTCACCGCACGCACGGCCTGATACACGGCCACTTCCACACCTTCGTCTTCATAACGCGCACGCAGGCGGTCGAAGATAAAGTCCTGCACCTGCGCAGCCAGGCCGGCCGCTTTAACCTGGGCGCCGAATTGCTCAATGGCGAAGGTAATGGTGGCGGCCAGGTCGAGGTCGAGGTTTTTGTCGATCAGAATGCGCAAGATGCCCAATGCGGCGCGGCGCAATGCGTAGGGGTCTTTGCTGCCGGTAGGCAACATGCCGATGCCGAAAATGCCGACGAGGGTATCCAGCTTGTCAGCAATCGCTACGGCCGAACCGGTTAGCGTGGTCGGCAGTTCGGCACCGGCACCACGCGGCATATATTGCTCATTCAGAGCCAGGGCGACATCTTCCGGCTCGCCATCGTTCAGCGCGTAGTAGTAGCCAGCGATGCCTTGCATCTCCGGGAACTCGCCGACCATTTCGGTGGCCAGGTCACACTTGCTTAGCAGACCGGCGCGGGCCGCGCGATGGCTATCGCCACCGATGCGTGCGGCGATAAATGCCGCAAGCAGCGACACACGTTCGGCTTTGTTAAATACCGAGCCCAATTGGGCCTGGAATACTACGTTGGCCAAGCGCGCGTTAAAGCTCTCGAGCTTTTGCTTTTTGTCTTGCTTGAAGAAGAACTCAGCGTCGGTCAGGCGTGGGCGAACCACCTTCTCATTGCCGGAAATAATCTGCGCCGGATCTTTGCTTTCAACGTTGGCCACGGTGATAAAGCGCGGCAGCAACTTGCCATTGGCATCCAGCAGGCAGAAGTACTTTTGGTTGTCCTGCATGGTGGTGATCAAGGCTTCCTGCGGCACGGCGAGGAAACGCTCTTCAAACGAGCACACCAGCGGTACCGGCCATTCAACCAGGGCGGTTACTTCGTCAAGCAACGCTGGCGGCACAATGGCGCTACCGTTTTGCTCGGCGGCCAAGGTGTCGACGCGTTTGCTAATCAGGCTGCGGCGCTCGGCAAAGTCGGCCAGCACGTAGGCGCTGCGCAGATCTTCCAGGTAGTTCGCCGGCGAGCTGATGCGCACGCTATCGGGGTGGTGGAAACGGTGGCCACGAGACTCACGGCCGGCTTTCTGCGCGAGAATTTCGCAGTCCACCACGTCGTTGCCAAACAGCATCACCAGCCATTGGGTTGGACGAACGAATTCTTCTTTGCGCGCGCCCCAGCGCATGCGCTTCGGAATTGGCAGATCGTTTAGCGAGGCGCTAACGATGCCGGCCAGCAAACCCACGGCCGGTTGCCCGGGAATGCTCTGGCTATATTTCAGCTTGGCGCCACTACGGTCGATGGCGGAAATATCCACGCCGCATTTCTTGGCGAAACCCAAAGCGGCTTGGGTTGGATTGCCGTCAGCGTCAAAGGCCGCCTGCACGGGCGGACCGTCGAGATTGACGCTGCGATCGGGCTGTTGCACGGCGAGTTGATCAATGATCACCGCCAGGCGACGTGGCGCTGCATAAACGCGGCTGCCGCTATAGCTCAGACCAGCGCTTTTCAGGCCTTTTTCGATGCCGGCGAGAAACGCCTCACCGAGGGTTTTCAGCGCTTTAGGTGGCAGCTCTTCGGTGCCCAGTTCAACCAGAAAATCTTGCGCACTCATTCTGCTGCCTCCAGCTTGGCCAATACTTCATCGCGCAGATCCGGCGCCGCCATCGGGAAGCCGAGACGGGCACGCGCCTGCAAGTAGCTCTGTGCTACCGACCGAGCCAGGGCCCGGACGCGGAGGATGTATTGCTGACGGGCAGTCACCGAAATCGCACGGCGAGCATCCAGCAGGTTGAAGGTGTGCGAGGCCTTGAGCACCATTTCGTAGGTCGGCAACGGCAGTTGCAGCTCGATCAAGCGGTTGGCTTCGCTTTCATAGAAGTCGAACAGCTCAAACAGTTTGTCGACGTTGGCGTGTTCGAAGTTGTAGGTGGACTGCTCCACCTCGTTCTGGTGGAACACATCGCCATAGGTGACCTTGCCGAATGGGCCATCGGTCCACACCAGGTCATACACCGAATCCACGCCCTGCAGGTACATGGCCAGGCGCTCGAGACCGTAGGTGATCTCGCCGGTTACCGGGTAGCACTCAATGCCGCCTACTTGCTGGAAGTAGGTGAACTGGGTGACTTCCATTCCGTTAAGCCAGATTTCCCAGCCCAGACCCCAGGCGCCGAGGGTCGGCGATTCCCAGTTGTCTTCAACAAAGCGAATGTCGTGCACCAACGGGTCCAGACCAATGCGCTTCAACGAGCCCAAATACAGCTCTTGGAAGTTGTCCGGGTTGGGTTTGAGCACCACTTGGAACTGGTAGTAGTGCTGCAGGCGGTTGGGGGTTTCGCCGTAGCGGCCATCACCAGGACGGCGGCTGGGTTGCACATAGGCGGCGTTCCAGGTTTCCGGGCCGACGGCGCGCAGAAACGTGGCGGTGTGGAAGGTGCCGGCGCCGACTTCCATATCGTAAGGCTGAAGCACCACACAACCTTGCTCGGCCCAGTACTGCTGGAGGGCGAGGATCAAGTCTTGGAAGGTGCGCACGGCAGGCGTAGGCTGGCTCACTAATTTCACCTGTACTGAGGCTGCGACAGAAAGGGCGGGAGTATACCCGATTCGCCCCGCAAACCACCCTCGCCCTCCCCTAGGAGCCCTATGCCACGCTGCTCTTGGTGCAACGATGACCCGCTGTATATCACCTACCACGATCAGGAATGGGGTGTGCCGCAGCGAGACCCGCAGCACCTGTTCGAAATGCTGTTACTCGAAGGCTTTCAGGCCGGGCTGTCGTGGATCACCGTATTAAAGAAGCGTGAGCGCTATCGCCAGGTGCTGTTTGGCTTTGATGCCCAGCGCTTGGCCGTGCTCAGCGATGAAGAAATTGAAACGCTGATGCAAGACCCCGGCATTATCCGCAACCGCCTTAAACTCCAAGCCGCGCGCAAAAACGCCCAGGCTTGGTTGCGTCTGACCGAGCCTGTGGAGTTTCTCTGGTCGTTTGTAGGCGGCGTGCCCAAGGTCAATCACTTTTCGGGCCGTAGCGCTGTTCCGGCGGTCACAGTCGAGGCCGAAGCCATGAGCAAAGCCCTGAAGAAAGCCGGCTTCACCTTTGTTGGCCCGACCATTTGCTACGCCTTTATGCAGGCCACCGGCATGGTCATGGACCACACCCAAGATTGCAGCCGCTACGCCGAGCTTGGCGGCTAAAACCCTAGGGCGTGCTGGGCGCACCGTTACGTTCTTTGTGGGATCGCTAGGTGCGCATCACCCTACGACGCGTTGCTGGTTACAATGCGCCCCTGTTTGAATTTGGGGAATGAGCGGTGGAGAAGTTCAAAGGTGCGTTGATCGTCGGCTTTTTGCGTCTGTTCGCGCTATTGCCGTGGCGTGCGGTGCAAGGGCTGGGCGGTTTGATTGGCTGGTTGATGTGGCGCTTGCCGACCCGCTCACGCACCGTGGCCAGCATCAACCTGAGCAAATGCTTCCCGGAGCTGGACGCCGACGCCCACGACCGCCTGCTGAAAAAAAGCCTGATGGATATCGGTAAAACCCTCACCGAAAGCGCCTGCGCCTGGGTCTGGCCGGCGGAGAAATCGCTAAAGCTGGTGCGCCAAGTGGAAGGCCTGGAAGTGCTGCAAGCGGCGCTGGCGTCCGGTAAAGGCGTCGTCGGTATCACCAGCCACTTGGGCAATTGGGAAGTGCTTAATCACTTCTACTGCAACCAGTGCAAACCCATCATTTTTTACCGTCCGCCAAAACTCAAAGCTGTTGACGATCTGCTGCGTCAACAACGCGTACAACTGGGTAACCGTGTGGCACCGTCGACCAAAGAAGGCATTCTTAGCGTGATCAAAGAAGTGCGCCGCGGTGGTTCGGTGGGCATTCCGGCTGACCCGGAGCCCAGTCTGTCAGCGGGCCTGTTCGTACCCTTCTGTGGCACCCAGGCGCTGACCAGTAAATTTGTTCCGGGCATGCTTGCTGGTGGCAAAGCCGTTGGTGTGTTTCTGCATGCGCTGCGGCTGGACGATGGCTCGGGCTATAAGGTGATTCTCGAGGCAGCGCCCGAGGGTATGTACAGCACCGATACCTATAACGCCGTGGCGGCGATGAGCCAAGTGGTTGAGCGTTATGTGCGCGCTTACCCCAGCCAATACATGTGGACCATGAAACGCTTCAAGAAGCGGCCAGAAGGCGAGAAGAAGTGGTATTGATGCATCGCCCGATAGCTATTACTGTCTGAGCACCGACGCCCGGACATGACAGGATAAGCATGGATAACAAGCGCGAGTTCCGCCGCAGCCCCCTTAAGGTTCAGTTGCGCATTGATCATCCGGTTCACGGACAACTGATGGTGACTACCCGCGATATTTCCGAAAGTGGCGTATTTGTGGTGATCGACGATGCGCGCAGCCTGTTAAGCATCGGCGAAGTGTTCACGGGTCAAGTTCAAGGGCTGCCAATAGAAGCCCCCATCGTGCGCCTGGAAGTGGTGCGCTTCGAACCCAGCGGGGTTGGCCTGGTCTTTCAACAGGATGCGTAGGTTGGGTCGTTCCGCGCTCGGTGAGCAAAGCGAAGCCCAACGATACCCAGAAAGACGCGCCAACCCCGCTGCTGATCAGGACGCCTGAGCTTTCCTCTTAACCGTTTGAAACGTTGCTGGATTCAATCTCTTCGTATCGTTGGGCTTCGCCTTTGGCTCAACCCAACCTACGCAAAAACACGCTCATTTCCTTTTCCGCCTGCTTGTCGCCCTTCCCTTGCGCGGCGCTGATGCCCTGTTCCCAGGCGGTTCGCGCAGCGGCGGAGTTGCCCAGCGCCAGATGCGCCTTGCCCAATAATTTCCACGCCGCTGAATAGGCAGGGTCAAACTCAACACAGCGTTGCAGGTGCTCGACGGCTTTAGCGTGGTCATCAAGGTCGAGATAGCCTTTGCCCAAACCGAAGCGCAGCAAGGCGTTATCAATGCCTTTGCCGAGAATTTTTTCCAGTGAGTCGAGCATCACGGTGCTCCTTTTTAGAAGAAGGTCAGGCCGACCTGGAACAGGCGCTCAACGTCGCGGATGTACTTCTTATCCACCAGAAACAAGATCACATGGTCGCCGGCTTCGATCACCGTATCGTCATGGGCGATCAGCACCTCTTCGTCGCGCACCAGGGCGCCAATGGTGGTGCCGGGCGGCAGCGCAATGTCTTCAATGGCGCGGCCTATCACTTTGCTGGATTTCGCGTCGCCATGGGCAATTGCCTCAATGGCTTCCGCCGCACCGCGACGCAGGGAATGCACGCTGACGATATCGCCGCGACGTACGTGGGCCAGCAACGTGCCGATCGTGGCCAGCTGCGGACTGATGGCGATATCAATCTCGCCACCCTGTACCAGGTCAACATAGGCCGGGTTGTTAATCAGCGTCATCACCTTGCGCGCGCCCAAGCGCTTGGCTAACAACGACGACATGATGTTGGCTTCGTCATCGTTGGTTAGCGACAAGAAGATATCGGCATCGCTGATGTTCTCTTCCACCAGCAAATCGCGGTCTGAGGCGCTGCCCTGCAGCACGATGGTGCTGTCCAACGTTTCAGACAAATATCGGCAACGCGCCGGATTCATCTCGATGATTTTTACCTGGTAGCGGCTTTCGATGGCCTCGGCCAGGCGTTCGCCAATATGGCCGCCGCCGGCGATCACGATGCGTTTGTTGTTGTCTTCCAGGCGGCGCATTTCGCTCATCACGGCGCGAATGTGGGCTTTGGCGGCGATGAAAAAGACTTCGTCATCAGCCTCGATCACCGTGTCGCCACGAGGAAGAATCGGCCGGTCGCGGCGAAAAATCGCCGCCACGCGGGTGTCGACATTGGGCATATGCTCACGCAACTGACGCAGTTGCTGGCCCACCAATGGCCCGCCGTAATAGGCCTTTACCGCCACCAGCTGCGCTTTGCCCTCGGCGAAGTCGATCACCTGCAGGGCGCCCGGATGCTCGATCAGGCGCTTGATATAGTTGGTCACCACCTGCTCGGGGCTGATCAATACATCCACCGGAATGGCGTCGTTATCGAACAGGCCGGAGCGGGTCAGGTACGCCGCTTCGCGCACACGGGCAATCTTGGTCGGGGTATGGAACAGGGTGTACGCCACCTGGCAGGCGACCATATTCACTTCGTCGCTGTTGGTTACCGCTACCAGCATGTCGGCATCGTCGGCACCGGCTTGGCGCAGTACCGTGGGAAACGACCCCTTGCCTTGAATGGTGCGGATATCCAGGCGGTCACCCAGATCACGCAGCCGGTCACCGTCAGTGTCGATCACGGTGATGTCGTTGTGCTCGCTGGCCAGGTGTTCGGCGAGGGTGCCGCCGACTTGGCCGGCGCCGAGAATAATGATCTTCATCCGTGTACATCCCTACGTGACCAACAGAGGCCCGGCTGTGAGCGGCCGGGCAAAATAGCAGCCTGCACGGGCTCTACTCAAGCGCGGGGGGCGGCGGCGATTTTGATCAGTTTGGCGTAGTAAAACCCATCGTGCCCGCCTTCCTGAGCCAGTAATTGGCGGCCATGGGGTTGCTTCAGACCTGGTGGCTGCTGGCCCAGTTGCCCGGCGATATCCAACTCGCGAGCGCCAGGTGTGCGGGCCAAGAACGCGTGCACGACTTCGGTATTTTCTGTGGGCAACGTGGAACAGGTGGCGTAGACCAATACGCCGCCGACTTCGAGGGTCGGCCACAGCGCATCGAGCAATTCGCCTTGCAGGGTGGCGAGAGCGGGAATGTCATCCGGCTGGCGGGTCAGTTTGATATCCGGGTGACGGCGGATGACGCCAGTGGCCGAGCATGGCGCGTCGAGGAGAATGCGCTGAAACGGCTTACCGTCCCACCAGACATCGGTTTGCCTGGCGTCGGCGGCGATCAACTCAGCATTCAGACCCAGGCGCGCGAGGTTTTCTTTTACCCGTACCAGGCGCTTGGCTTCCAGATCGATTGCCACCACGCCAGCCAACGCTGGTTCGGCTTCCAGCAGGTGGCAGGTTTTGCCGCCAGGGGCACAGCAAGCGTCTAGCACCCGTTGGCCGGGGGCCAGGTCCAGCAGGTCGGCAGCCAATTGCGCAGCTTCGTCCTGCACGCTGACGCGGCCTTCGGCAAAGCCCGGCAAGGTGGTGACGTCGCAAGCCTCACTTAGCACGATGCCGTCGCGGCTGAATTGGCAGGCGCTGGCGGCAAAGCCGACGCGCTGTAGTTCGGCCAGGTAGTCGTCGCGGTTACCCAAGCGGCGGTTGACCCGCAAGATCAGCGGTGGATGCGCATTGTTGGCGGCGCAGATGGCTTCCCACTGTTCTGGCCAGAACGCTTTCAGGGCTTTTTGCAGCCAGCGTGGGTGAGCAGTGCGGGCCATCGGGTCGTGGTCGATTTCCACCAGCAGTGCTTCAGCTTCGCGTTGAGCTCGGCGTAGTACGGCATTGAGCAAGCCTTTCGCCCACGGCTTTTTCAGCTTTTCTGCCGCGCCCACGGTTTCGCCAATGGCGGCATGGGCAGGAATACGGGTGTAGAGCAACTGATACAGGCCCACCATCAGCAGCGCTTCCACATCGCGGTCGGCGGCCTTGAACGGCTTTTGCAGCAGGCGTTCAGCCAGGGCGCTGAGGCGCGGCTGCCAACGGGCGGTGCCAAAGGCCAGGTCTTGGGTCAGGCCCTTGTCGCGTGCTTCAACTTTATCCAGCTGTTTGGGCAGCGAACTGTTAAGCGAGGCTTTGCCAGAGAGAACCGCCGCCAAGGCATTGGCCGCTGCCAGACGCGGATTCATGCCCCCGCCCCCAGCACTGTGCCCACGGCGAATTGCTCGCGGCGGCTGTTAAACAGGTCAGAGAAATTCAGTGCTTTGCCGCCGGGTAATTGCAGGCGGGTCAGGCGTAACGCGCCTTCGCCACAGGCAACCGTCAAACCGTCACGGCTGGCTTGCAGGATTTCTCCGGGTTGGCCGTGGCCTTCGGCGGGGTGCGCGGCAAGAACTTTCAGCGGTTCGCCATTGAGCGTGCTGTGGCAGATCGGCCAGGGATTAAAGGCCCGCACCAGGCGCTCCAACTCAACAGCGGGACGACTCCAGTCCAAACGCGCTTCATCTTTATTGAGCTTGTGCGCATAGGTGGCCAGGTCATTGTTCTGCACCTCGCCTAGGAGCGTTCCTGCGGCCAGCTCGGCGATGGCCTGCAAAACGGCGGGAGGGCCTAGCTCGGCAAGACGGTCGTGCAGGCTGCCGCCGGTGTCTTCGCTACTGATAGCGGTGCGGACTTTTAGCAGCATCGGCCCGGTATCCAGCCCCGCCTCCATTTGCATAACGGTCACGCCGCTTTCCGCGTCACCAGCTTGCACGGCGCGCTGAATCGGCGCGGCGCCACGCCAACGCGGTAGTAGCGAGGCATGGCTGTTGATGCAGCCCAGGCGTGGGGTATCGAGCACGACCTGCGGCAGGATCAGGCCGTAGGCAACCACCACCATCAGGTCGGCGTTCAGCGCGGCAAGCTCGGCTTGCGCGGCAGGGTCGCGCAACGTCGGTGGCTGCAGCACAGGGATATTGTGTTCCACAGCCAGCTGTTTAACCGGGCTGGGCATCAGCTTTTGCCCGCGCCCGGCCGGGCGATCTGGCTGGGTGTAGACCGCCACAATCTCGTGCTCGCTGGCGAGCAGGGCTTTGAGGTGTTCGGCGGCGAACTCCGGGGTGCCGGCGAAGACGAGGCGCAGTGCTTGGCTCATGTGTGGCTCATTTGAAGTGCTGAATGCTGAAAAGAAAAAGGCTTGCCGGAGCAAGCCTTTGATCGGCAGGTTAGCCCTGCTGGCGGTGCGCTTTTTCGAGCTTTTTCTTGATCCGGTCGCGCTTGAGCGTAGACAGGTAGTCGACAAACAGCTTGCCGTTAAGGTGGTCGCACTCGTGCTGAATGCAGATGGCGAGCAGTTCTTCAGCGATCAGTTCAAAGGGCTGACCGTCTCGGTCTAGCGCCTTGATTCTGATCTTCTGCGGGCGGTCGACGTTCTCGTAAAAGCCCGGCACAGAAAGGCACCCTTCCTGATACTGCTCGGTTTCTTCGGTGAGCGGTTCGATCTCGGGATTGATGAAAACCCGCGGCTCGTTCTTCTCTTCGCTAAGGTCCATCACCACTACGCGCTTATGCACGTTGACCTGTGTAGCGGCCAAGCCAATGCCCGGCGCGTCGTACATCGTCTCAAACATATCGTCGATCAACTGACGCAAAGCGTCGTCAACCACGTCTACTGGCTTGGCGATGGTACGCAGGCGCGGGTCGGGAAACTCGAGGATGTTTAGGATTGCCATATGCGTTGTGTGATGCACTTGTGGAATAAAGTCAAAATCCGCTGCTAATATGCTGAGCAGCATTGAAAAACGGCTTCAGGCCGCGGCTTCCGAGGCTTTCGGAGCAGCCCTTGGGCGTTCTACGTGAAGACACATAATAAAGGGATTCACCGCATGAGGAAATCACTACTCGCCCTGCTACTCCTAGCCGCCACTGGCTTGGCTCAGGCCGAAGTGCAGCTCAAGGAAGGCCACCCGGACCGCTACACCGTGGTCAAGGGCGACACCCTCTGGGATATTTCCGGGAAGTTCCTCAGCGAACCGTGGAAGTGGCCAGAAATCTGGCACGCCAACCCACAAGTTGAAAACCCCCATTTGATCTACCCAGGCGATCAGCTCTCGTTGACCTACGTTGACGGCCAGCCACGTCTGACGCTTAACCGCGGCGAGTCGCGCGGCACCATCAAGCTGTCGCCGCAGGTGCGTAGCACGCCGATGGCACAGGCCATTCCGACTATTCCGCTGGAGGCCATCAATAGCTTCTTGCTGAACAACCGCATCGTTGACAGTGAAAAAGATTTCTTGACCGCTAACTATGTAGTGGCCGGTACGGCTGAACGTGTGGTCAGCGGCGCAGGTGACCGTATCTACGCACGTGGCACCTTTGATGAGCAGCACCCGGTTTACGGCATCTTCCGTCAGGGCCGCACGTACATCGACCCGGACACCAAAGAATTCCTCGGCATTAACGCTGACGATATTGGCGCCGGCCAGGTGATTGCCGAAGAAGACGGTGTTGCAACTCTTGCGCTGTCGCGTACCACTCAGGAAGTGCGTAACGGCGACCGTCTGTTCCCAACCGAAGAGCGTCCGGTCAATTCCACCTTTATGCCGAGTGCACCTGCCAGCGAAATCCGTGGCTTGATCCTTGACGTGCCGCGTGGCGTGTCGCAGATCGGTCAGTTCGACGTGGTGACCTTGAACAAAGGCAAGCGTGACGGTCTTCTCGTGGGCAACGTACTGGCGGTATATAAAACCGGCGAAACCGTACGTGACCGCATAACCGGCGAATCGGTGAAAATCCCCGATGAGCGCGCGGGCTTGCTGATGGTGTTCCATACCTACGACAAGCTCAGCTACGGCTTGGTGCTACAGGCCACCAGGCAGCTTGAAACGATGGACAAGGTTAGAAACCCCTAATCGACAAAACCCCCGCAAATGCGGGGGTTTTTGTTTATGGGGTCTTGTAGGAAAAACTCCGCAATAACGCTGTTTTGATCAGGGACTGATCCGCATGACCAACACTTCTCCAGCAGAACTTGAAGCACGCCTACGTGTGCACTGCCTGCCCGATTTAGGCACCAAACGCTTTCGCACTCTTATTGATGCCTTCGGCAATGCCTCATCGGCGCTTAGCGCACCGGCAGCCGCTTGGCGCTCACTGCGGTTGCCGCCCGCTTGCGCCGAGGCTCGGCGTGATGAGCAGGTGCGTCAACGGGTCAACGCCAGCCTCGCCTAGTTACAGCAACCCAACCATCACCTGCTGATGTGGGACGACCCCAACTACCCGGCGCTACTCGCCGAACTGCCGGACGCGCCACCGCTGCTGTTTGTTGCCGGCGATCCACAGCTGTTGCAGCAACCGCAACTGGCCATCGTTGGCAGCCGGCGGGCCTCCAAGCCCGGCATGGATACCGCCCACGCCTTCGCCCGGAGCCTGGCTGCCGGAGGCTTTGTGATTACCAGTGGCATGGCCCTGGGTATTGATGGCGCGGCCCATCAAGGCGCTCTGGCGGTCGGCGGTAAAACGCTGGCCGTATTAGGTACGGGCTTGGAACAACTCTACCCTCCCCGTCACCGCACTCTGGCCGCAGACATCGTCAGACAGGGCGGCGCGCTAATCACCGAGTTGCCGCTGGATAGCCCGCCCATTCCGGCCAACTTTCCGTTGCGCAATCGGCTGATTAGCGGCCTGTCGCTAGGTGTGCTGGTGGTGGAAGCGAGCCCGTCCAGTGGCTCGCTGATCACCGCACGTTTGGCGTTGGAACAGGGGCGTGAGGTGTATGCCATTCCAGGCTCCATCCACCATCCCGGTGCACGTGGCTGCCATCAATTGATTCGCGATGGCGCGGCCTTGGTGGAATGCGTCGAGCATATTCTTGAGGGCCTGCGTGGCTGGCAGAACGTGGCGCCGGCGCCAGAGCGAAAACCCGCCGCGGTGAAACATCCATTGCTGAAATTACTCTTCGCCGCGCCGCAAACGGCAGAAGCCCTGGCGGTGGCCAGCGGCTGGGCTCTGCCCAAGGTGCTAGCGGCGCTTAGCGAGTTAGAAATTGAGGGGCGGGTGGCCAATGAAGGTGGCGTCTGGGTGGGCCGTTAAGCGGCGCTTGGGTACACTGCCGGCAGTACGACAAACACCGAGGTGGCGATGGTCAGCAGTTGGCGGGTTAAACAGGTAGCGCGCGTGGTGCGCAATGGCGGCGTGATTGCCTACCCTACCGAAGCGGTATGGGGCCTGGGCTGCGACCCGTGGGATGCGGTGGCGGTCGAGCGCCTATTGGCCCTCAAGCAACGCCCGGTGGAAAAGGGCCTGATTCTGGTGGCCGACAGCATGGAACAGTTCGACTTCCTGTTCGACGACTTCCCAGAGCTGTGGATCGATCGCCTGGCCAGCACCTGGCCCGGCCCCAACACCTGGCTGGTGCCGCACCAGAATCTGCTGCCCGCTTGGATTACCGGCGAACACGAAACCGTGGCCCTGCGCGTTAGCGACCATCCGCTGGTGCGCGAGTTGTGCGCCCTGACCGGGCCGCTGGTATCCACCTCGGCCAACCCGGCGGGGCGGCCGCCAGCGCGCAATAGCCTGCGTATTCAGCAGTACTTCCCTGAGCAACTCGACGCCGTGCTCAACGGCGCCCTTGGCGGGCGCAAGAACCCCAGCGTGATTCGCGACCTGGCTACCGGCAAGGTGCTGCGCGCCAGTTAGGTTTAGGGCAGTAACACCGTCGAGCCGCTGGTTTGCCGCCCCGACAAAGCGATATGCGCCTGGGCGACATCCTTTAAGGCAAAGCGCTGGTTGATATCGACCGTGATCTGGCCGCTGGCGAGCATGGCGAACAGCTCATCGGCCATTGCCTGTAAGTTCTCGGGCGTGTCTGCATAGCTGCCCAGGGTTGGACGGGTGACATACAGCGAGCCTTTCTGCGCCAGCACGCCCAGATTGACGCCACTGACGGGCCCGGACGAGTTACCGAAACTCACCAGCAAGCCGCGCGGGGCGGTGCAATTGAGCGAGGTTTCCCAGGTGTCTTTACCGATGGAGTCGTAGACCACCGGACATCTCTTACCCTCGGTCAACTCGAGTACGCGCGCGACAACATCCTCATGGCTGTAATCGATGGTAGCCCAGGCCCCCAGCGCTTTGGCGCGTTCAGCCTTGGCTGCAGAGCCCACCGTGCCAATCAGCTTGACGCCCAGGGCCTTGGCCCATTGGCAGGCAATGCTGCCCACGCCGCCGGCAGCGGCATGAAACAGGATGGTTTCGCCGCCTTTGAGCGGGTAGGTCTGGCGTAGCAGGTATTGCACGGTCAGGCCCTTGAGCATGACGCTGGCCGCCAGCTCAAAACTGATGCTGTCCGGCAGTTTCACCAAGTGCGCGGCCGGCAACACATGCACTTCGCTGTACG